>DAOUHY010000259.1:0-2877 GCA_034428435.1 Caldilineaceae bacterium
ACACCAACCGAACTGCTGATTTCAGCACTTGCTGTGCGTTCAGGTATCTGGACGGGCAAACCCATTCGGATGTTAGCGCGCAACAATGCGCCCACAATGAAATGCATGGCCTGCTCCAAGAAGCCCGATTGGATTTGCATCGAATGTCTGTATGAAAACAGGCCCTGCCTCGTCTGCGATCGGCACGTCAACCAGCATTCACATATTGATGACATGATCCTACCTGTTGTAAATTCACCGCGGATCGGCATGTGTGGCTATGAGGGCCCGGCAGAACCCCCATACTAGCCGTCTGGTTGCACCAACTGCTTCCTGATCTCCATCCAGATCTCAGTTAGTTCCATCCGGTCAATCCACTGCGAAAGATAGTCCTGTTCAAGGCTGTCATCACCCACCATGGCGACGATGCTGCCGATGTCACGGATATGCTTGGTCTGGCCGCTCAGACGGTAGTACTGAAGCTTATAAAGAATCAGATCCTCAGGCGAATGGACATAGGCCTCCCCGATTCCCGGACCGAAATCGACAAGCAACCGACGTTGCAATGCACTTGCACGAAGCGCATCTTCGGGCCGCAGCAGGAAGACTTCTAGCTTGTAGCCTGTTGGCTTGTGGATGGCGTTGATTGGCAAGTCCGAAGGCGAAATGTACAGGTCGAGAATGACTTCCACAGGTACGAGCATCCCTCTGGCCTCCAGCGCCTTTGAAAACTCGGCCATCTGCTCCACCGGCAAATCAACGACGACATCAAAGTCCCGTGTTGTTCGGGCCTCACCCCATCCCCAAACGGCAACGGCTCCTCCCACCAGGTAGGTGACGCCTGCCTCTTCAAGTGCATCAAGAACTTCACGAACGAAATTTCCGAACTCCTGTTGCGGGTCCTCTGCCACCGCCTCCCTCCCGTCCAATGCAGCCTTGCGCGCCAGTCCAAGCGACATTTCTTCGGTCAATTCTGGCCGGAGTGTCCGTAACCGATAGGATGCAACACCCTCGGCGACTCGAATCATCGAGAGTCCTTGCTGCAACCGTTGTGCCGCCGATAATTCCCGTGAAACAGAGACCTGTGCCGGATCGACTTCCCTCAGCGCGCCGGCGATCTCCCGTTCCTGCTTGCATGTGAGAGGCATAGCAAGAATCCTTGCATGTCTTTCAGAGCGCCAAATGCGTAGTCCAATTCACCTGTCGACAGTTTACCAGCACTAGGTTAGGTCGCCCCTGGCTCTCGCCTGTGACCCTTTCCAGTCCAGCCTCCCCAGTCGCACCACAGCCCGCTGCATTATCGCCTGTGCCACCTCGTCTTTGCTCATAAGCGGCCAGGCCTCGCGGTTGCCGCCGCGCTCAAACAGAGTAACCCGGTTCGTATCCACCGCGAAGCCGCTGTCCGGCGCGCTCACGTCATTGAGAACGACCAAGTCAAGATTCTTGCGTTTCAGCTTGTCGATCGCGTTCACTTCAAGATCGTTCGTCTCCGCGGCGAATCCAATGACAAGCTTCGGGCCCGAAACACCATCCTCCCTCTTGATTCCAACCTCGTGCAGTATATCCGGCGTCCTCTCCAACGAAATCACCTGCTGCTGCGGAGACTTTTTCAGCTTGTAGTCAGCGCTGTCCGTGGGGCGGTAGTCTGCCACCGCCGCCGCGCCGATCAGTACATCCGTCTCGGACAGCTCTTCCATAACTGCCGAATACATCTGCTGGGCCGTGTGCACCGGTATGAGCGTGATCCCGCCGGGAGGAGGCACCGACAAGGGAGCATGCACGAGTACGGTATCCGCGCCAAGATCACGCGCTGCACGCGCCAGTGCAGCCCCCATCTTCCCGGTCGAATGATTGCCCACAAATCGGACCGGATCAATCGGCTCCCGTGTCCCGCCCGCTGTGATCACCACCCGCAGCCCGTCAAGGGGTCCTCCACGCCCAATCACCTTACAGGCCACCTCAAAGATCTCCTCCGGCTCCGCGACGCGTCCTTCTCCCACTTCGCCCGAAGCCAGCCGCCCCTCAGCCGGACCGATGAAATCCACGCCCCAATCCCGCAAAGTCTGCACATTGCGCATCGTCGCCGGATGTGTCCACATATTGGTCTCCATCGCCGGAGCCAGCAGCATAGGACCCTTATAGCTCAGCGCTGTGATGCTCAACAGATCGTCGCTCAGACCAAGAGCAAGCCGTGCAATGGTGTGGGCAGTCGCCGGCGCAATGATGAACAGGTCCGCTGCATGCGCCAGCGCCACGTGCCCGATACGTAACCGGCCGGCATCATGCCAGAATTCGAAAGTGTCGGTCGCAACGCTCCGCTGTGTGATCGACTGGAACGTCACCGGCGCCACGAACTTGGCCGCTGAGTGAGTCATGATCACGTCCACCAGCGCATTGGCCTGCGTAAGTCGGCTGGCCAGCGTCACCGCCTTGTAGGCCGCGATGCCGCCGCTGATTCCCAGTACGATTCGTTTGCCGGAGAGTATCGGGGCCATGAGTTAGCTCCACGTCTGTTCGATGTAGGACCGCCCCGCAGGGCGCGAACGCAAGTCACGAGTCGGCGACGCCCCCGTCCCCGTGGCGGGAAAGATAGGACCGGGAGAAGCTCCGCAGCTCACCTGAACTGAAGTCCGGTGCATGGCGAGAGCACGCTGCTTCGTCCACTTCCACACCAAGCCCCGGTCTTTCGGGCGGCAATATGTGTCCGTCGACAACCGACAACGGCTCGACGACGAACTCTGTCATTGAGAGTGGCGAATCGTCAGGGTCAACCATCTCTTGAATGACAAAGTTGGGCGTCGTGAAATCCACGTGGACGCACGCCGCTGTCGAGACCGGCCCGTAAGGGTTGTGGGGTGCAAGGCCGGCATAATAGACCTCCGCCTGTGCCGCGATGCG
>DAOUHY010000260.1:0-4883 GCA_034428435.1 Caldilineaceae bacterium
GCAATGAAAGCCAGACCCGACCATGTACATGGAGAAAGAAATGTCTTCAGAAAGAAGAGCGCATTGGAAAGAGAAGCTAGGCGAGTCCCGCGAGGCGTTGTTGGCGCTACTCGACAGCCTCGCACCGGAGCAGTGGAATGCAACAGTGTATTCCGAGGGAGCCAGTTGGACGGTGTCTACTGTCCTCGCGCATTTGGTCGAGAGCGAACGGGGCATGAGCATCCACGTTCACAAGATTCGCAAGGGCGAGGCTACAATCCCGGATGATTTCGACCTTGAGCGCTGGAACGCCGGCCTTACCCGGCGAACAGGGGACATTGCGACGGGAGAACTGATGGCCAATGCGGCGGCTACCCGTGCCAAGACGCTGGAGGTGATTGATTCACTTGAGGACAGCGATTGGGAGTTGACCGGCCGGCACCCTTCTCGAGGCGAGATCACTGTTGACCAGTATTACGAGACGATTTATGGCCATGAGGTGGGCCATTTGGAGGATATTCGCGCGGCGGTCGGCGTGTGAGGACGGAGTCCTTTCTTGATGCGATCCTTCGAGGGGATTCCTCAGAGCCGGACGACATTTACCCAGCTGTACGGGGATTGACATTGCGTTCCGCTCTGGTGCAAAAAGCCGTGCCCCCAGTTAGGAGCATTTGCGAGAGGTGCTAAAATGAATACACGCGTCTCAGCGGTTATTTGAGAACTCGCGTTTTCCTATGGGTTAGGTTGGGGGGGAAGATAGTATGACAACAAAGAATGTGAAAGCTACATTCACAGGGGGTGTGCTCATCCCGCAAGAGAGTCTTGATCTCAAAGAGGGTGAAAACGTCATCCTATCTATCGCAGGGCATTCGGGAGAGCGCTCCTTTGCAGCACTTAGAGCTTCTGCGGGCGCGTGGAAAGGAACGCATGATCCGGATGCGTTAAAGGAGAGTATCTACTCTAGTCGACGTAGAAACTCTCGACCCCAGCCGAAACTGTAACGCATGCGCTACCTTGTAGACACTGACTGGGTCATAGACTATCTCCATGGAAGGGAACCAGTGGTCAGTCGTCTTACATATTTTGCTCCACAAGGGATAGGTTTGAGTATCGTTTCGCTCGCAGAGTTGTACGAGGGAGTGTTTTTTTCTTCTTCGCCTCGGGAAAACGAGAAGGCGCTTCTCAATTTCCTGAATGGAGTCAACCTTCTGTACCTGGACGACAGTATCTGCCAGATATTCGCACGTGAACGAGGTCGCCTAAAGGCGGCAGGAAGAATCATCGGAGACTTCGACACGCTGATAGGTCCCACGGCCCTTTATCATGGGCTGACGCTGCTAACAAATGATCGTAGGCATTTTGAGCGTATGCAAGGATTGTCTATCATTTCGATATAATAGAGGCATCCACGTTCTCCAAACCATCCAAAAAGCTGCTGCGCACAATTCCTCAGCCTATCGTTCGCGCACCACTCAGCAAGACCCGAATATGGCTGCTCCATATCCTAGACAGCGAAATGCGCCACCGCTGCCTCGTCAATCTCGACGCCCAGACCCGGTTCCAGGGGCGCGGCGAAGCGGCCGTCCTGCGGGACCGGGTATGAGCTGGCGATGGTGCCTTTCCAGGCGAGGGACTCGTGGCCGTGCTCCATGATCTGGAAGTTGGGAATTGCGAGGGAATAATGGATGGTGGCGGCCACGGACAGGATGCCGCCACCGCCCACATGAGGGGCGATTGGCAGGTTGAAGCTGTCGCAGAGTGCGGCGATGCGCTTGCCCTCGGAGAGGCCGGTGCGGGCGACGTCGGGCATGGCGACGTCAAAGCCGCGCAGCGCGATCCAGTCGCGCCATTCCCAGACGGTGCGCAGCCATTCGCCGGTGGCCACCTGCATTGAGAGGGCACGGGCGATTTCGGCCTGACCGCGGATGTCCTCGGGCTGGCAGGGCGCTTCGAGCCAGCGGACGCCCAGCGCCTCCAACCCCTTCCCCAGTTCAATTGCACCCGACACTTCGCGGGTGCCATGCACATCTACTAGCAGCTCGACTTCAGACCCAACTGCTTGACGCACGGCTCCTACGACTGCAAGAATCTGCGGATTGGGCATGCGCAAATGCAGCTTGAGGGCGCGGTAGCCGGCGGCGAGCAGTGTGTTAGCGCTGGCTACGGCTGCTTCCGGCTCTGTGCCGCCCATGCCGGCGTAGACCTGCACGTCGCGACGAAAACTCCCGCCGAGAAGCTTGTAGGCCGGTTTTTCCAGTGCTTTTCCCAGGAGGTCGTAGAGGGCCAGATCGACGGCCGCCAGAGCATCAACGTAGAATCCGGTGATGTGGCCCCGCTCGCGCATGGCGCTGTAGAGGCGATACCAGAGAAATTCCACGTCAAAGGGATCCCTGTCAAGCAGAAGGGGCGCGCACAGTTCCTCCACAATGGCAGCGGTGGCCCGAGGCGCGACCGGCGCTTGCCCCTCCCCCCAGCCAACAAGACCGTCATCAGTCTCCAATCGCACCAGGCAGGTCTCATGGTTGCGCGAGTAGATCGAAGTCCAGGCATCGGCAGCTATCGTATAGTCGCCGTAGGCCTCGACCTGGTCGCTGGCCGCCGCTGAACTGTTTTTGGCAGGGGGTATTTTGATGGCGAAGGCTTTTATCGAGGAAATGCGCATTGTTGTCTCCACTGGTGGTTTGGCACAACCGCACCGATTTGCCGATGGAAAGAGATTCCGTCATATTATGGCGGCCTCTCCTTCAGGTGGGCCTTTGCCCAAGACTATACGGGTTTCTGCATTTGCAGACAAGGAGTGCCCCCGTGGCGACCGACACCAAGCGCCGATACGCGTCAATTTCGAGAAGAGTATTCAGCTACTGCGCAGAGGTCTTTCTGCTATTTACCGGCTTACTGGTACTGCAGGGCTTGCTCATCATGCTAAGACTGAATCCGCTGGTGCAAAGTATGCTGAGCGGGGCCGGTCTGTCTAAAGGCGTCTATCACTTGTGGTTGCTCGGAACGGTCGACTTGCCACTTATCCTCTATTACACTGGAACGCTGGGATCGTCAGCGCGGGCGACGCTTATGATGCGCTGGCTGGGGTTGCGTTTGGAGCCCGTACCGGGTGGTCCGGTTGGCTTCAGGCGGGCGCTGGTACGCACGGTGTTCATGCTGATCCCATTTGAAGTGAACCATTTCTTTATGGTTTGGGCCAACTCGCCCGAAGGAATCCCGAATCGACTTCCACTACAGTACGCAGTTGTAGGAATTCTGATTTTAGCTTACATGGTGACTGCGGCGCTATCTCCGAGGGGACAGAGCATCCACGACCGGGTAGCGGGAACCGTGGTGGTCAGCACGCGGGAGGCGTAGAACTACCAAATCCGGCGCACGTGTTGGATTGGGGTGTAGCCCGAATTTGGGGTGGGAATAGTCTGGCGGCTTTAGGATAGACGCAGGGGAGGCGCCAGGCCGGACATTATCATGGGTTCCGTCAGTTGGAGGGGATGCGAAGGCAGGCACAGGGCCGGCATCTACGGGGATCTGATTGGGACTGGCGCGACGGGGTTTGGCGAAGTCCCTTCGATTGGGCACATGTCACCAATGTCGACACCAGGTCGGCTAGGCATGTTGTAGGAGAGGGGGCGTTGCGGGGGCGGAGCCCCCGCACAAGGGAGGGCCGAATAGGCCCGACCGCCCAGAAATTCAGGAGAGAGCAGCCTCTTTCCTGGCCTTCGATTGGATCTGTGGGCTGGACATGGCTTAGACCTCAACTAAAGAATGTGAAAGTTCGCCCCCCTTTTGGGATGCACCCGTTGGATTGGCATTGTTTGCCCTTATGCAGACGGTAGGCTATAATCTCGCGCATCATTTCCTGTACGGAATCTCCTAGTCCTCAATGCCGTGCGGGGACGCGACTCGCGGACCCATCGGCATCGGTTCAGCGCCGACTTTTTCCACAGTTTGACGGACGGGTTTCTCATTCCACTCGCATTTCAGACCCTCTAACAATGCGCTTGTTCACTTACTTGAAACCGATAGCAAGAAAGAGCACTGACTAACATGGTCAAATTGGCGGGCACACACAGTTTTGACGCTCCAAAAAGCGAAGTGTGGGAAGCGTTGTTGGACCCCGATGTGCTTTCGCGGATCCTGCCTGGCTGCAAACGGTTGGACAAGACCGCGGACAATGAATTCAGCGGCGAGATCAGCATTCGCGTGGGGCCTGTGCAAGGCAGTTTCAACGGCAAGGTCTCGTTGGATGAGATCGATCCTCCCAATGGGTACCGGATGGAGATCGCGGGCCAGGGACGGCCTGGTTATGTCAAAGGCGTGGGCACATTGCGTCTCGAAGGCGACGGCCCGACAACGCTTCACTATGACGGCGACGCACAGTTGAGCGGGCGTATAGCCAGTGTAGGTCAGCGACTGGTCGACAGCACGGCGCGTTCGCTGACCCGCCAGGGACTGCAGTCGCTCGAGAGTATCATCGCAGCACGACTTCAGCCTGCGGAGCCCGAAGCGACTGCACCTTCGAACGGAACGGAGGCGGCCTCGGAGTCGAGTGCCACCGCCGGCGCGGCCGGTCCAGCACCCCCGGCAAGTTCCGCCGGTGCAGTTGCACAACCAGAAGTGGCAACGCCCTCGACAATGGAAGTGGGTATCAACGTGGCCAGAGACGTAGCCGCAGACCTTGCCAAGGAGATTCAGAACAATGGCAACGCGCGCAAGGTTCTCTACATTCTGGCCGGTTTCGCCGCCTTAGTATGGATGTGGCGGCAACTATTCGGTAAAGCCAAATAGATCGGATTTCTTCAGAGCTCTAAAAGAGGAGGAAGCTCTATGGGTATATCCATCGAACTGGAGGTCAATGGCGCAAGCGTCAGCAAGGAGGTTGAGCCAAGGCTGCTTCTTGCGCA
>DAOUHY010000261.1:0-1894 GCA_034428435.1 Caldilineaceae bacterium
GGACAAGGGGTTGGAGATCGCGGACGTCTATTTTCAGGCTTCGGGGCCGGGGTTGCCGGCGCTGGCGATCAACCATCCCGACGCGGAGGAGCGCAGGCAGGCGCGCGACCTGTTCCCGCGCGTCGTCGAATTCACGCTGCGGTGCAATGCGTCCCATATCACGATTGAGCCGGGGTTGCCGTGGGAGGGTGAATCGTACGAGACTTCGCTGAAGCGGGCGTGCGAGGAGCTGGCTTGGCGGGTGGAGCTTGCGGAGTCGGCGGGATGTGTGTGCGCGGTGGAGCCCAACGTTGAGTCTTTGACGCGTACGCCGGAGCAGACGCATCGCATGCTGGAGATGACGCCGGGGTTGACGCTGACGCTGGACTATTCGCATTTCGCCTACCGGGAGATCAGCGATGACGAGAGTGAAACGCTGATCCCGTACACGTCCCATTTTCATGCGCGCGGGGGACATAAGAACCGCCTGCAGTCGCTGATGCAGCACAATGTGATCGACTACCCGAGGGTGGTACGCGCGTTGCAGGACGCGGACTATGAAGGTTATGTCTGCGTCGAGTATGTGTGGGTCGACTGGGAGGGCTGCAACGAGGTCGACACGTTGTCGGAGACGATCCAGATGCGCGATCTGCTGCTGTCGGTGGATTTGGGCGAGTAGGTCGATTTGAGCGCGGCGGTGACGACGCTTTGATTGTCCTGTGAGCACGCCCGACCTCCACATTCACACTCTGTTTCTGTTGGATAGCGCCAGCCGGATCCTCGGGACACGTGAGCCGGTCCCTGAACCAGGGCCGAGGTTTGCGCTGATTCGCGGCAGGACAGGATGGGCCTGGGCGACGCGGGCGGACGTGCCGCAGGGGATCGCAGAGGAGCTTGACGGTCTGGCACGGGTGGAACCGTCGGTGGCGGATTTCCGCGACGCTCCTGTGCATGCGGAACGGTACAGGACGCTGGTGGGCGGTGAAGTATACGCGGGGCCGGCGTTCAGTTTTCCCATGACAGTCGAACAGCCTGATGCCACGGTGCACGTGAATGCGTTGCCGTTACTGGCGCGCCATTTTTCAGGGTGGACGGCTGCGGAGATACCGGGAAGGGCGCCGATAGTGGCGGTGGTGGAGGACGGTCATGCGGTGAGCGTCTGCTTCTGTGCGCGGCGTTCGGAGAAGGCGGCAGAGGCTGGTCTGGAGACGGCGGAGGCGTATCGGGGGCGGGGGTTCGGCCCGCAGGTGACGGCGGCGTGGGCGCTGGCGGTGCGGGCGTCGGGACGCGTTCCGCTTTACAGTACGTCGTGGGAGAACGGGGCTTCGCTGGCGGTGGCGCGCAAGTTGGGGCTTGTGGCGTATGCGTGTGGGTGGAGTTTGGGGTGAGGGGGTAGCCCTCTATCTTATTCGGGGCCAGGAATGGCCTTCTCCGGATTGAAGGTGCCATAGGGAGTCAGCCGTTCAGGAGGGTACGAACCACTGGGGGCTTACAGCGACTGTTGGCAAACTCATATCCTGCTCACCGCACTGCTGTTGAGACCTATCCGCGCCTCCGCTATAATCGGTGGGGGTATGTTTGGGGGAGTCCATTAGCGGTCAGCCGGAGGGGGAACCTGTTGCGCGTTGTGCTCGTTAGCAAGGCGCTCGTTGTGGGCGCGTATCAGAGGAAGGCGGAGGAGATTGCGCGCCTGGGGGTGGAGCTGACGGTGCTGACGCCGCCGTGCTGGCGGGACCGGCGCGGGTTACAAGAGGCGGAACGGCTGCACACGGTCGGCTACGAACTGCGTACGATTCCCATCCTATTCAACGGCGCTTATCATATGCACTTTTATCCTACTCTGGTAAAGGCGCTGCGGGAGCTGAAACCGGAGGTTGTGCATGTGGATGAGGAGCCATACAATTTGGCTACGTTT
>DAOUHY010000262.1:0-18441 GCA_034428435.1 Caldilineaceae bacterium
ATAGACAGAAGTCGTCAAAGTGGGCTATCATTCGATTGGTCCTCCTGGTGAGCTACCTTGGTTGATGGAGACTTCCAAAGTTATCTCACCAGGGGACTTTTTTCAAACGCTAACTAGCATAAGGCCCCAGTAGTTAGTAGTTAGTAGTCAGTGGCGGGGCTTTCCCTGTCACAGAGTAACGTCGTAGTTTTGATGGAAAGGGCTGGCTGAACAGGCGCTGCCGCAGAGGAGATGCAGAATGCAAACTTACTCTTCGAATTTAAACTTGCAGGCTCTGGAGGATGGAACGGCGCTGCCGGAGATGGTAACGCCGCCGCCGGGGCCGGAGTCGATCAGGTTGACCGAGCGGCTTGGGAAGGTGGAGCCGCCGACAAGCTCGGTAATTCCGCGAGGGCAGACGCCGGTGTTCTGGGAGCGGACGCGGGGTGCGAACATTGTGGATGCCGACGGCAATGTTTATGTGGATTTGACGGCAGGCTTCTGCGTGGCGACGGCGGGGCACAGCAACCCGCGCATCGTGCAGGCGATTGCGAAGCAGTCGGAGACGATGATGCACAGTCAGGGCGGGCTCAACCCCAACAGGAACAGGGTCGAGCTGGCGGAGAAGCTGTCGGACCGGGCGCCGGGGCAGCTGTCGGTCTCGCATATCGCCAACACGGGTGCGGAGGCGGTGGAGACTGCGCTGAAGACGGCGCGCATCTTTACGGGCAAGCACAAGATCATCGCCTTTCAGGGCGGGTTTCACGGCAAGACTACGGGGGCGCTGTCGGTCTCTTCGCAGAACTATTACCGAGTGCCTTTCCAGAACATGCTGGCGGATACGACGCACGTGCCGTACGCCTATCCCTATCGCTGTCCGACGCATGGGGACGGGGACGACTGCTACTTCTGCGACGGCGGGTACCTGGAGCATGTGCTGACGATGCCGGACTCGGGCGTTGCGGACGTGGCGGCGATCATCATGGAGCCGATCCAGGGGCACGGGGGCTGGATTGTGCCGCCGAAGAAGTTTGTGCAGACGGTGCGGCGGTTGTGCGACGAGCACGGGATCCTGCTGATTGCCGACGAGATCATCACCGGGTTCGGGCGGACGGGCAACTGGTTCGGCATGGACGAGTACGACGTTGTGCCGGACATCATGGTGGTGGGCAAGGGACTGGCGAGCGGTTTCCCGATTTCGGCCACGATCATGTCTGAGGAGGTGGCGGACGCGTGGGGGCCGATGATGCACACGAGCACCTTTTTGGGCAATCCGGTGGGCTGTGCGGCGGCGCTGGCTTCGCTGGCGGAGATCGAGGAGAAGAACCTGGTTGAGCGCGGCGCGGAACTGGGAGACTACTTCATTTCTCGGCTGCAGGAGCTGCAGCAGGAGCACCATTTGATCGGTGAGGTGCGGGGCGTGGGCATGATGGTGGGTGTGGAGTTCGTCAGGGATCGAGAGACGCGTGAACCGGCGACGGAGGAGGGCGCGCGTGTGGTTGACGGTCTGCTGCAGCGGGGCGTCATCTCGACGAATTACGGGGGTTCCTACCGCAACGTGCTCAAGATGTCGCCTCCGCTTGTGATCACGCAGGAGCAGCTCGATTACGCGATCGAGGCGCTGAACGAGAGCCTGTCTTCGGTAGAGGCTGCGCTTTAGGCGAGCCGCGGGCGGCTGGTCGGATTGGATGGCGGCTGCCGATTACAGACGGAGATTGACATGCTTCGCATTGGCATTCTCTATCCGCTGCATTCGGCCGAGGACGATTACCCCACCATGGCGGCGAGGCTGGAGCCGCGGGTGGAGGTTCGGGTCGTCCACACTGATGCGGTCGATCTGCATACGGTTGAGGACTGCCGGCGCACGGGTGATTGGGCCCATCTGGAGCCCGGCGCGGCGGCGTTGCGAACGCTGGGCGTGGACGTTTGCACGTGGGCGTGTACGAGTGGCAGTTTTGTCTACGGGCTGGCCGGGGCTGAGGAACAGGCGCGGCAGCTCGGCAGTTTTCTGGGGGTCCCTGCCTCCAGCACTTCACTTTCCTTTGTAAATTCCATACAGGCACTGGGAATCACGCGGGTGGCGGTTGCCGCGACCTATCCGGAGGCGCTGGCGACCGAGTTTGTCGGGTTTCTGGGCGAGGGCGGCATCCAGGTGGTGCATCTGGGCAGCCTGGGCATCTGGACTGCGGTCGAGGTGGGCGAGGTCGGTGGAGAGGAGGTTATCGACTTCGTGCGGGCGAACGACCACGCCGATGCTGAAGCCGTTTTGGTTCCCGATACGGCACTGCATACGGTTGCGTTCCTGTCTGAGTTGGACAGTGCGGTGGGCAAGCCGGTGTTGACGGCGAACCAGGTTACGATGTGGGAGGCGCTGCGGCTGGGAGGGCGAACGCGGAGACAGGGCGGTTTCGGGCATTTGTTTACAGCTGCCGAGGAAGTGGAAGGAGAACGAGAGTGAAGGAACGCTTTCGGGAGTATTGCGACCGCGACCTGGCGGCCCTGTGCGGATTGTTCGCGCGAGCCGACTCTCATGACGGCGCGGCGCGTGCGCTGGGCCCCGAGGCGGCAGACGAAATGCCACTTTTTGCGTTTGCGCCGCGTTATCCTCTCGGACTTGAGCGCGGCTTGACGAGGGAAGAAGTGCATAGTCGACTGGGCAGCCGCTTGGCGGAGGTCGAGGGGATGGTGCTTGTCGCTGGAGAGGACGCTGCGGTTGATGCGTGCGTGACGGTATATCCGGTGGGCTCCGACGCGTCGTGGATGCTTGACTGGGTGGTGGACCCTCCGAAGCAAGAGACGGTTGCAGTCGGCGGGATAGTACGGGCTGGAGTCGACCGCATCCGACATCTGGCGTCGAAGGGGAAGCGTGGTGCTGACGCAAAGTGCAGTGTCGAGGCGCGGGGGTTGCGTGAGGACGGGGAAGTCATGGCCGGGCTGAGGAGGGCCGGATTCCGGGCGGTGCGGACGTTTGTGATCATGGCTTGCGAGCTGGGTTCAGCGCCGAAGGCGTTACAGTCGAAAGAGTGCGTTCCTGAGGGCATATCGCTGCGGAGTTACCGGTCGGGGGACGGGCCGGCCTGGATTGCGGCTTTCAACGCTTCGTTTTCGGACCATTGGGGCGGGTTTTCGTATTCGGACGAGAGCTGGGCCCGGCACGCCAACTCGCCGCGTTTTCGAGAGGAGATCAGCGTTGTGGCGGATGCGGGGGGGATGTTTGCCGGCGTTTGCCATTGCGCGCCGAGTCTCAATCCGAGGGAAGAGAGGCTGGCGCATCTTCACATTCTTGGTGTCCGGCCTGAGTTCAGGCGGCGGGGGCTGGGCGCCTGTCTGATGGAGGAGGCGATGGGCCGGCTAAAGGAAAACGGGTTTGAACGGGTCGAACTGGATATGGATAGTTTGAATTTCAAGGCGCTGCCGCTGTACGAGCGGCTGGGTTTTCGTGAGCTGGAGGCGATCACGATTTATCGGAGGCAGTTGACGGTGTAACGGGCGGTTGGCCGCGAAGAAAACCTTTTTGTCCACGAAGGGCCACTTAGGGCCGCGAAGAACACCTTGCTGACCGCGGAGGACGCGGAGAACACCTTTCTTTAATCCGGAAAGGTACGCGAAGGGTTGCAGCGAGGGTTGAATGCCAAGTTACAGGGCGGGGATCGTCGATTGCGGCATCAAGGAATGGACTCAGGAAGGGAGTAAAGCTATGGCTTTTCTACGGCATGTGGCATTGAGAACGAAGGACCTGGAACGGTCGCGGTCGTTTTACGAGAAAATTTTGGGGCTCAAGTTTTTGCGGTACATCTATGATGAGGGCTACCCGCCGGGGTGCTATCTCTCGGACGGCTCTGTCAATATGACGTTAATTCAATACGAAGGCGAGGAACGGCCACCCATCGCGCATGAAGGCGAGTACATTCACCTGGGCTTTATCGTCGACAATCTGGAGGATACCTATCATTTGTTGCGCGAAGAGGGGGCAGAGATTCTGGTCGAGGATGTGAAGGTGGAGAGGGAGTTTAACTATGACCATGTGCCGGAAGGATCGCTGAAGACGACGGACCCCGACGGCAACATTCTAGACATCAGCGAACGCAGAGACGAATGGGACGGCGTCCGACTTTAGGTGAAGGGACAGAGCTTACCGGCTGTGGAGGCGAAGACTCTGTGACAGGCAGAGCCGGCGCGGGTGGGCGATGGCTGACAGTACAGATTGACAATACAACGAACTACTAACCAAGGGATTGCGGAGGCCAGGATCGATGAGAATTGCCCTATTTGCACATGACGACCACAGCCACATTGGCATTGTAACCGACTTCGGGATGTTGGATTTTTCGCGTGCGTACCAGGCGCAACAGTTGATCCAGCACGGCGACGAAAGCCCGCAACTGATCACCGACATGGTTGCATTGATGAAGGCGGGTTTGTTTAACGCAGAGACTTTTCAGTCCACGATTATGTTTGTCTTTGAGCATCATTTGAATGGCGCGTTCACTGTCACGGAGCCAACGCTGCGCACGCCGATTCCGCAGCCGGGCAAGCTGATTGCGCTGGGTGGAAATTATTCGCATCCCGGTGAGGAAGACCCGGATGAGCCGCCGCTCTTTTTCAAGCCGACCTCTTCGATCATCGGGCCGGGCGAGCCGATCGTCTTCCGGCGGGGTCTGAAGGTGGTAGAGCCGGAGATTGAATTGACGGTCATCATTGGAAAGGAGGGCAGCCACATTGCGCGTGAGGATGCGAACGAATTCGTGGCCGGGTACACGCTGCTCAATGACGTGACGGCGCGAGATTTACAAAACGTTGCGTTCGAGGTGCAGCGTCCGTGGTCATACACAAAGGCGGTCGACTCCTTTACTCCGATTGGGCCGCATGTCGTGCTTCCGGGCGCGGTGAGCGATCCACACAATCTGGCGATGACGATGCGTGTGAATGGCGAGGAGATCGAGCACGCCAATACGAACACGATGCTGTTTCAGGTGCCAGTTCTGATCGAGTATATCAGCCAGTACATGCGGTTAGAGCCGGGCGACATGATCGCGACGGGGACGCCGGTGCATCCGCCGGGGCTGAAGCCGGGAGACACGGTTGAATTGGAGATCGAGGAGATTGGGGTACTAAGCAATCCGGTGGTGGCGGATAGTTGAGACAGGAGAAGGGCGAAGGCTGCGCTTTGACGCGGCGGCTGCAGGGGGCGTGGAGCTGACAGAAGGTGCGCTGGTGGGCGGGATAGAGGGGGAATTGCAGATGACGGAGGCGCATAGGACGCTGGGGGCGATTTATCCGGACGACATGTGGCTGGATCACGACATCAACCGGATGCTGGATGAGTTCCGCAAGTATCTGCCGGAGGAGGTGCCGATGGTGTCGGCGCGGACGCATGTGCCGATGTTTGCGGAGGATGCTGAGCCTGAAGAAGGAAGCAGCGTGGAGCTGGGCATCTGGCTGGCTGAGAACGGGGACATTGAGGCCGCGGCCGCCAGATTGATGCGGCTGAAGCCGACCGTTTTCGCCTACTACTGTACGACGGCCAGCTTTGTGCAGGGTGTTGCGGGCGACGAGGCGTTGAAGAAGAGGGTTGAGGATGCCACGGGGCTGCCGTGCACAACTGCCAGCAGCGCGATCGTCGAGGCGCTGCAATGCCTGGGCGTGCGGCGCGTGGCGACGGCGTCGCCGTACATGGAGGACGTGAACCAGGCGCTCATCGGTTTCCTAGCAGAGTCCGACATTGAGGTTGTGAACAGCAATCCGCTGCACTATCTGCAGGACCACGGAATCGTGCCGCCGGAGACGATTCGGGAGGCGGCGCGGCGGTCAGACGTGGCGGAGGCGGACGCGGTGCTGATCAGTTGTACGGGACAGAAGACGGCCGACTTCATCAGCGACCTGGAGGAGGAGATTGGGAAACCGGTGGTTACGTCAAATCAGGCGACCGGCTGGCAGGCGTCGAAGATGATGGGGGTGGCGGCGCGTTTGCCAGGGCGCGGCGTATTGTTTGAGAACTGAAGTCGATCCCAGAAGCGACCGTTCCGCCGCGGTAGTTTCAGTCCGCAGCTTGTTCCTCAAGACGATCCTCTATCTTAGGCCACGGGGTTGGTCTGTGGAGATCTTCCTCATTGAGCGGAAAGGGCTCTGGCGGGAACTGCGCGCATAGCTCTCCGCTTTTCATTACCCACAAGCAGTTGCGAGCAGACCATTTTGGGTACGAGGCTATGAGACTCGGACTCGAGTAAACGCCGGCGATGGCAATGCGCCCTTGTTCGCTGGGATTGGGGGGGCTGTAGTGCCACATGCTGCTGTGCCAGCAGACGATGTCGCCCGGATCAAGCTCGACGTGATGGACCTGATTGTGGATGTCGGCAGTCAGGTGGCGGGGTAGTTCGCCGTGGATGCTGTCCGGGTAAAGGACGTGGGGCACGATCTCGCCTTTGTGGCTGCCGGGCATCATCTGCATGCAGCCGTTGGACCGCGTGGCGGGATCGAGGGCCATCCAGAAGTTGAAGGCTTCGGTGTCGTTGTCGCGCCAGAGGCCGTTGTCCTGGTGCCAGGGGGTGGCGCTGCCAGTGCGGGCGGGTTTGAGAAAGCAGCTGTTGAACTTGAGGACGAGGTCGTCGCCGAGGAAGTAACGGGCGATGCGTGCGATGGCGGGGCCGCCGTGGACGTTTAGCCAGATGAGCGGGGCGCGGAAGCAGTAGTTGCTCAACTTGCGGAAGCGCGATTCGCGCGCCCTGGCGGAGTCTCCCATCGGGTCCATGGGGTCGGCGTCTGCCAGCACGTCAGGCTCCGGCATGAGGACCGTGTTCTTAATCACGCCGCGCAGCTCGGCGGCGGTCTCCGGCGGGATGACGTTGCGGACGATGAAGTAGCCGTCGTTCTCATACTGTTTGGCCTGTTCGGCCGTGAGAGACCATTTCTCCATACGCCTTACCTCTCTTAGAACGGGTCGCGATTATCCCTTGACGCCGGTGAAGCTGATGCCCTCGATAAAGGTGCGTTGGGCGAAGAAGAAGACAACGATCATGGGCAGGGTGAAGAGCGTTGACGCCGCCATAAGCAGACCCCACTCGGCGCCGTGCTGGGTGAAGTAGAGACGCAGTCCGACTGAGAGCGTGTAGAGGTCCGGATTGCGCAGGTAGACCAGCGGGCCAATAAAGTCGTGCCAGCCGTGCATGAATTCGAAGATGGCGATGGTGATGATGGCCGGTTTGGAGAGGGGCGTGACGATGCGCCAGAAAATCATCAGCTCGTTGGCGCCGTCAACGCGGGCGGCGTCGTCGAGATCCTTAGGAAATGTCAACATGAACTGGCGGACCAGGAAGATAAAGAAGGCGTTGCCGAAGAAGGCGGGGATGATCAAGGGGTTAAAAGAGTCCAGCCAGCCGATGCGGCTATAGGTGATAAACAGCGGGATGAAGCGCACCTGGTGGGGAAGCATCATGGTTGAGATGACGAGAATGAAGACGATGTCACGCCCAGGCCAGTCGACGCGAGCGAAACCGTAGCCGATGAAGACGTTAGAGACCACGGCTGCCACCATAATGAAGGCGGCGTAGTAGAAGGTGTTGCCCAGATAGCGCAGGAAGTGGATCGCTCTTATGGCTTCGGGATAGTTTTCGAGGGTAACGGTCTCCGGGATGAGGCGCACGGGGATCTGAAAAATGTCTGCCGTGGGCTTGAGGGAGCTGGACACCATCCAGAGGAATGGAAGCATGAAGATGATGCCGAAGAGGATCAGGGTTGCGTGCGCGCCCAACCGTTGCAGCAGCAACTCAGTGCGCGCCTTGATCGAGCCGGAGCGGATCGTCGTCGGTTGGGGTAGGTCGCCGGTCGTGGCTGTCACCAGGTAAGCCCCGTCTATCTATCGTAGTGAATGAAGCGTCGAGAGCCGTAAAACATGGCTATCGTGAGCGCGAGAATCAGCAGAAACAGGATCCAGGCCATGGCCGAAGCGTAGCCCATGCGCAGCCGTTCAAATGCCAGGCGATAGAGTTGCAGGCCGTAGAGAAGAGTCGCTTTGTTGGGTCCACCGCCGGTCATAATCAGCGGGGCAGCTATCGACTGGAATGAGAAGATCGTCATTGTGATGACGTTGAAGAGGATTTGCGGTGTCAGCAGCGGCAGGGTGATGTGCCACATTTTGCGGAAGGGGTTGGCGCCGTCGATTTCGGCGGCTTCGTAGAGGTGGCTGGGGATCTCTTTGAGGCCGGCGAGGTAGATTAGCACTGCGCGGCCGCTGCCCCAGACGGCGACGAGCACGAGAGAAAACAGGGCAGTCCTGGGCGAAGCCAGCCAGAGGGGGCCGTCAACGCCGATTCGATCCAGGAGCCCGTTCACGAGCCCGTGGCGGGGATTGAGTATCCAGACCCAGGTAAGGGTTGCGGCTACGACCGGCACCATCACGGGGAGATAGAAGACGGTGCGGTAGAGTGAAAGCCCTCTGACGTTCATGTTCAACAGCAGGGCGATGCAGATGTCGAAAACGGTGGCGAGGCCGACAAGCATGGCAACATACTGGATGGTCACGCGCAGCGAGCCCCAGAAGACGTTATCAGACGTAAACAGGTCGGCATAGTTCTCGGTCCCGACCCATCTGGGTGTGAAGTTGAGGATGTTGTAGTTGGTAAAGCCGTAATAGAAAGAGGCTGCGATGGGATAGAGTGTGAAGGCCAGGAATCCCAGTACCCAGGGTGAGATGAAAAAGAGACCCCAGATAAGACGCCTGCGAACCATCGGACTCATGTCCGAAAGTGACGATCGGGAGCGTTCGATACGAGTCCCGGCGAATACACTCATCGGGTCACCTCAGAAAAATTTGGAGATTCAGTGGGCACTGTCAGTTCAAATCAGACACGTTCCCGCAAACGACAGGAAAATTGGGGAACGTGTCTGAGTCGAAGAATAGAGCCTCAACCGCCTGCGGCTTCCAGCTTGTTGTTTACTTCCTCCTGGACGCGACCGGACAATGCCTCCAGCACGGCTTCGGGGTCGGCGCCGTCGTAAGCGATTTCGTCGATGGCCTCGTAGATCTGGCCTGCCAGGTATTGGATGCCCGGCATGCTCGGTACAGCCCAGGCTTTGGGGAGGATGTTGTCGCGGGCAAAAGGCATCCAGAAGCCGCCAGCTGCCTCTACTTCAGGGTCGGTTGCGTTGCTGATGCGTGAGGGTGTTACGGAGTCCGGCACTGCCTTATTGAGGGCGACCCATTTGGAGGCGCTCATGAAGTTGCAGAAGGCAAAGCCGCCGGGAACATTTTGGGCGTTTGCAGGCACGAAGTACATGTTGGCGACCAATTTGCCGGGATGGCCGTCGGTGATGTCGCTGGGCGAGGGCGTTGCGGCAACGCCGAAGTTCAGGTCGGGCCCGTATTCGCCGATATCATTGAACAACCATGAGCCGGCTTGCCAGGCGGCTATCTGGCCCGTGTAATAGAGGCCTTCGGGAGAGTTACGACCAAAGAAGTTGCCACCGTAGGCGGTGCGGAAGGCCTGGATGTTTTCGGCGCCATAGCGTTCGTTGTAGCTACTGTACCAGTTGAGCAGGCGAAGTGTGCGTTCGTTGTTGACCGTCACGGTGGCGGTCTCTTCATCCCAGACGGCGGCACCGAATGCGGGCAGCCAGTTGTGCGGGTCGGCGCGGGGGATGAGGGGGATGAAACCGATGCGATCGAGTTCACCGCTGTCTTCGGTTTCGGTCAGGGCGTGGCCCATCTCTTCCCATTCTTCCAGGTTGGCGGGCACGTTTTCGGGATCGAAGCCGCCTTCGGCCATCCTGTCCTTGTTGTAGTAGAAGAGTTGGACGATGGTCGAGATGCTCATGGCATAGAATTTGCCCTGGTACTGCATCTGCTTCCAGGTAGCGGGCCAGTAGTCATCCTGAGGCACGCCTTCGGCCTCGACGAAATCGGTCAGGTCGGTCAAGGCCCCGATAGGGGCGTCTTCGGCCACGATCCAGGCCCAGCCGCGGTAGGAGTCGGGCGGGTTGCCGGCGGCGGTGTTGGCGATCACTTTGTCGTGGATTTCGCCCCAAGGCACGATGACATGGCTGGGCTCGAACTGTTCATTCTCTTCGCCGAACCTGTCGATAGCGCCGGTCATGGCGTCGGCCATGCGACCCTGTCCGAAGCCGGTCCAGATCTCCACTGTCGTCGGTTCTGCATCGGCGCCACCGTCATCCGAAGCGGATGGGGCAGAAGCTTGTGGGGCTGCGGGAGCGCAGGCTGCCAGGGCGAGGCCGGCGCCGCTTAACCCTCCCAAGCGCAGCAGCGCGCGGCGATTGAGCTGAAGACCGAGAGTATCATCTGAGGATCTCTTCATGAAAGCGTCTCCTTTGTGGATTGTGGTGCCGCAGATAGAATGGGGAAGAGCTGTTGGGTCGCCACATAATTTACCACCGAGAATCGAAATTTCAAAGTTCCTGGAGTGGGAAGACCCAGACAGATCGAGTCTACAGTAATCAAAAAACTATGGATCGAGACTCTTTGGCTGAATAGGAAACAGACACTCATAGGATTGAATGGAATACAGGAGTTTATAACATGGGTCGCAAGATCAGGATCTCGTTCGAGAAGCACAATGTCTCCGCCGTCGCGGAGCTTCTAGACGATGCGGCGCCGTTGACGGCCGAGGCGGTCTGGAACGCGTTGCCGCTGGAGGGCGAAGCCTATCATGCAAAGTGGGCGAACAACGAAGTCTATATTCTGACGCCGCCGTTTGCGGAGAAGGATCCCGGGAGAGAGAATGCGACGGTCTTTCCGATTCCGGGCGACTTTCTCTATTTGCCGGTGCCGCCGGGAAGCAACGTACCGCCTTTTTTGCGGGAGCAGTGCCGGGAGACGGGGTTGATCGATCTGGCGATCTTTTACGGGCGGGAAAACTATCTGCTGGGGCCGGAAGGGCATATGCCGGGCAATCTGTTTGCGACGATAACGGCGGGGCTGGAGGAACTGGCTGCGGCCTGCCAGGATCTGTGGCGGAACGGTGCCGGCGATGAGCGGATGGTCATCAGTCGGGTTGAGGAGTGACTCTTCCCCTCCAGATGCGACTGGGTAGGTCGCGTGGAGGCCAGGAGTTGGTATCGTTTCCCTGACCCAGAATCTGCATTCTAATGTAGTCAGTCCACGAGGGCACCCACAAGGGGTGCCCCTACGGTTAGTTGGCCGCCGACCATTTCAGTCCTCGTATTTTTCCTTCGACATGCGATGGCGGGAGGTGAAGTCCTCGCCGTCGGACAGCGGCATCAGACCTCCGATCATTTCACTGCGGCGGCCCATGTGGGCTGACTGCGGTTCGGTGATGCGTTCGAGCTCGGCGTCGGTAATGGGGAGCGTGTAGCGGACCTGGGGCTGGAAGCGCTGGAATTCTTCGGCGTAGGCTACGAGGGCGCTGTTTCCGGAGCTTCCGTCGGAGGTTTCGGCGCGCTTGCGGGCGTAGGGGCCACCGTAATACTGGCTGGCGATCTGGTCAAGTGCGCGCACTTTTTTGTCGATTACGTCGGTGATGTCGATGTAGAGGTCGACGCGGGCGGTGCCGGCGTATTCGAGGCTGTTGTTGCCGATGTAGGCGGTGGGGTTCATGAAGTAGATGCAGGGAACGGGGTGGCGCTCCTGGCGGCCGCGGCCGGACCCCATGGCGAGCTGCCAAGCGTAGAGTGTGCACTGGCCGGTGGTGCCGTGCATTTTGAAGCCGCCGCTCTCGAAGGGGTGGTGGGTGATGAGCATGTCGGGCTTGACGGCGCGGATGACTTCGGCGATGGCTTCGATCTTGTCCTGGGTGACGAGGATGTCGTCGTCTTCGAAGCCGAGGTCGCGCACGTCGTCGAAGCCGAGGATGCGGCAGGCGCGGCGGACCTCTTCCAGCTTTTCCTCGACGGCTTGGGCGACGAATTGTTCTACATCCAGTTCGGCGCCGGCGCGGCGCCGCTGCTCGCCGAGTTCCCAGTGGTGGGAGCGCACGCCGGTGGTGAGGATGGCTGCGGTTACGCGGTCGCCCTGGTCTACGTGGTGGGCGAGGGTGCCGCCGGCCATGTCGAAGCTGTCGGCGGGATGGGCGGCGACGAGGAGGATGTGGATTGGTCTGCTGGCCATGGTTGGTTTCCTGTTTTGTGGTATCGGGGGGCACCCACAAGGGGTGCCCCTACAGTAGTTTGGCGGATGGGAGGTTGTGCTATTGCTCCTCCAGGGCGGGGAAGAAGGTGAGTTCGGCGCCGAAGTTGGACATGGCGGCGACTGAATCGCCGCGGAGGCGTACTTTGATGTCGCGGGTGCGGTGGCTGAGAACGATGTCGCGTTCGGTCAGATCGAATTGGATGGTGATCCAGCGGTTGATGGGTGGCTGGCTGAGGACCAGGTAGCCGTCGTGGAGGCGGGGCGGGTCGTCCAGGCCGTCTAACTTGACTGCGTCCGTTTCGGCCCAGTTGGGCAGGCGCACGAAGAGGGGGCCGGGGCGTTTGGCACGCACGCGCATGTGGGGATGCGTATAGGGCGATTCTACGTCAACGGCTTCGGTTTCGTGGTCGAAGTGCAGATTCACGTAGTGGCCCACCGCGGTCGTGTCCACGGCTTGCCGGTAGACTTCGCACAGGGACCCAACTGAGCCGCCGACGATGTCCATGTTGAAGCTGATGCGTTCGGCGTCGATGGTCTTGTGGCCGTAGGGCGCGGGGAAGCCGAAGGCGCCGAGGTGCCTGTTGGCGACATCGCGCTTGCCGTCCTCGTTGTGCGGGTTGTCGGGTTCTCGAATGAAGGAGATGTCGCGCAGCTGCGAGGGAAGCATGTGGCAGCGGAGGATGCGTTCGGCGTCTTCGTAGTATTGCGGATAGCCCCACTGCCCGAGAAGGAGCGCAGTTTCGACGATGTCGCCTGTGTTGTTGACCTCGCCGCGGTCGGGATCTCTGCCGTCGTCACTGCTTTCGATAACCCAGCCAAGCTGATCGCGAATGTCGTTGAGCCCGTTGTCGTAGAAGGCGCGGACTCGCTCCATCAGGCTCGCGTTGCGGGTCAGGTCGGCCAGTTGGGCGAGCGAAGACATGACGCAGGTGGTGGAGTGGGTGTGGGGGCCGAAGGTCTCGCGATCGTAGGCGCCCGACGGGAGGAAGAACTCGTCTGTGGCTTTGTGTGCGAGCTCAATTGCCAGTTCGAGCGCGCCGGCGCAGTCGGTGTGGCGGTGCAGCTTGACGAGGGGGCCGACCGCCCGCGCCAGTCCGATGATGAATGTTGTGGAATGGAATTCGAACTCGCTCTCGATCCGATCTCTGTCCCAGCCCTTGTGTGGATGCCACAACTCCTGAATCGCGCGTATGCTACGTTCTGCCAGCTCGATTGCCGGTGCGCTGCGGCGGAAACGGGCCAGGGCGTAGAGGGCGTGAAATCCCTCGCGGACGTTGTGGGGAAAGAAGTGGACGAGGGGGCCGCCTATGCGATCGCGGTTGAGTGGGAGAGGAAGATCGCCGGAGTAGGAGAGGAAGGCGGCGCGGGCGTGGCGGTCGATGCAGCCTTCCTCCAAAGTGAGGCCGAGCACGTCTTCGGCGTTGAGGAGGGCGTTGAGATGGCGGCCGGGCACGTGCGCCTCGGAGGCTGAGGTACTGAAGCTGAGAAAGGCCTCGGGCCAGACCTGGGAGCCGAAAAAGGGTACGTCGTCGTCATCGGCGTTGAAGACCGAACACATGGTGCGGCATCCCAGCCTGATGGCGGAGGCGATGTCGGTGGTGTTGACGTTGGCTAGCATGGGCTTGGCGTCCTTAGCTGTCGGTGTCAGGCCGGTAATGAAACTGGAAGCCGAAGAGGCTGCTCTCCAGCAGAGAGAAGCAGATGCGCACGGGTTTGTTCCACAGGCGGCGGAGGTCGGGCGAGTTTTTCCAGGCAGCCTGGTGCCATATCTGACGGGCGGGGGCGTGAAGGGGGATGGCGTCCTCCAAGCTGAAGCCTGGGTAGGGTTTCAACTCTGAGTCGAGGAAGGCGACGCGGATCAGGCCGTAGGCGCAGTCGGCGTTGACGCGGAGGGCGTTGCCTTCGAACACGAACTGCTTGGTGATGACCTGGCCGGCTTCGTATTTGGGACGGAGCGCGGCCCAGCCGTCCTCGCGCAAGACGATGGCGCCGATGGACCGCTGGATGGGCAGGTCCGGGCGGACATGATCCTTCATGGGGCTGCCGAAGCCGTAGCGGGTCAGGTCCTCGACGTGGCGGCGGGAGGCTGCGGCGGAAGAGAGGGGGGCGTGATTGGATACGCCGGCGGGGCGCGTATCGCGCTGTTTGTGGGGGAAGGCGGAACAGGGGATGACCATTTTGCCTTGGTGGAGGAGGTAGCCGGCGACGGTGTGGCAGAAGTAGCCGTAGTACTGGCTGCCGGGGTTGCCGTTGTCGGCCCATGGCCGGTAGCCGTCGGCGCGGAAGAAGCGGTGGCCGTCGCGGCTTGTATAGAGAGCGGCTTTTGTGTGGAACTGATCGCGCTGGTTGCTGCCGTTGCGGTTGACGAGCCACTGGTGTTCGCCGTGCGCCTCCTCGACGACGCCGATGTAGAGGCCGCCTTCTTTGCGCACGGACATTGTATGGAACTCGACGTTGGGGCCGACGCCGGGATCCCAGTCGCTGGAGAGGATGATCTGTTTGGGCGACCAGTTGATGAAGTCGGCGCTCTCCTGGCGGCCGATGGTGCGGACGTGGAGATGGCTGGCGAAGGCGTGGGAGGCCTGGGAGTATCCGACCCACTTTTTGTAGGCGTCGTCCCAGATGACGCGCATCTGGTGGTGGTGGCGAAAGGGGGAATCGTCGCTGATCACGTGCCAGTGGATGCCGTCGGGCGAGGCGGCGACGCGGGACATGACGCGCTGGCCGCGGTTGGTGGCCTCCATAGACGGGTTGTAGACGGCGAGGAATTTCTGTTGTGGGTCGCTGCGATCGGGATTGAGGACGACGGTGCCGTTGTCGAAGTCGCGGACGACGATATTGGTCTTCTTGCTTTCTTCGAAAGGCTGGCAGTCGTCGCGCAGGGGTTTGCGCCAGTTCAGGGCGTCATCGGACTCGGCGTAGCAGAGAACTACCTCGGTGCCTTGGGCGGTGTTGGTGTTGCCGCTGACCAAGGTCTTGTACCACATTTTGAAGAGACGGTCGTCGGGGTCGTAGAGGGCGGCGGCGGGAACGCAGGTGAAGTGGTAGCGCTCCCAGGGGAGGTTCTCGAACTCGATCAGGGGCGGTTCTGCCTTTTGCGGGGGCGGGATGGTTCGTTCGGCATCGATCAGCTCGTCGAGGATGTAGTTGTCGAGGAATAGCTGCTTTTGCAGGCCGACGTGCTTGAAGGGCAGGCGGTAGTCGGGGTTGAAGTAGGGGTAGGTGTTGGGATCGACGGGTCTGTCGCCGGCCCAGGTTTCGTCCATGCGGCGCTGGACGTCTACGAGTTCGGAATCGTATCTGGCTTCGGGGGTTTCGGGTTGTTGTTGTTCAGTCATTTGTTATCAGTCACTAGCATACGATTTGTCTCAGTTGCTGGGGGGATGAACAGTTTCAGGACCTGCCCTGGGAACTCACTGATGAGCGTGGGCTACACGACAAAGTGGCCACTGACCGAAACAGGTAGGGAGCTCGTACTATTTGCGTTGAGTTGGAACCTCGGCGGCACCCCCGCCGTTGAACGGGCAGATTTGCCTAACCAGGCCCGGTGTCAAAAGCACTCTACAGAGACAGAGACTCCGAAATGAAACTCTCACAGACTTTCAAACAAGGCCCTGCCGCTCTCCTTACGAAGAGCCCTCGGTTCAGGCAGGTGGGCCTTGTCTCTGCGGTTTTCCTACTGATCCTGATGGCGTCGGCAGCTGTCCTTGTATTTCGGGCATACATTGAAGGCAGGGAGATCCGGGAATACGTTGGGGGTCCTTTCGGTTCGCAGCTTCTATACCTACAAGGCTGTGCGCCGGGCACCGGTGAAGGTGTTGTGCAGACAGGCAGTGCAGCCACTCTGTTGGAGCAGTTCGACGAGTGCCGACGGGCTGCAGGTGGACGGCCCGGGTACTACGTTTATGATTTCAATATCAGGAGGTCGGTGTCTCTTTCAAGAGTAGACATGGAACAGTTCAGGAAATATGAAGTCCTGACTTTTCCTGATTCGGTCACAGGAAGGGTGGAGAACAGCCTGACCAACCCATTCAACGAGATTATTCCCTTTGAGGAGTTCATGGGCTTTGAGCATGACTGCAGTTTTTCCGTTGAGAAACAGGAAACAAGCTGCAGTTTTGCGCCGGTAAAGTGTGATTCGAGCCGCGACGCGATCTCATGTTCTGTATATGATCCACGAACAGGGGGATTTGAGTCTCACGTCATCAAGCGGGACAGGGCGCTCGGACTGCTCCTGCCGCAGGGATACATCAACGGACCTGACCTCTACAAGATGCTGAAGCCTCGCTTTTTCCCAGTTCTTGAACGATAGCAGGCCGAGCCCGGTCTGATTCTCAGCCGGCTTGCCGGCGCCGGTGCCTACAACTGCTCCGATGGACTACCGATTTGGAGCGGTTCATTCTTCACCCGTCGATGGGAGTAGAGCTCCTGAACGGGCTCTGGCAGCTTGTCGAAAATGTGGGCGGGAATAAAGGCGCAGTTGCGTTTGCCGTAATCGACGCTCAGCCACCATGGCGAGTAGCGGGCGACGACTGAGGTCCTGATGTCGTCGGTCGAGTTTGCGCCTGCGGAGTGCCAGATGCGGCTGTCGATGAGGATGACGTCGCCGGCGTCGCCGCAGATTTGCTCCTCGTGGGGAATGGAACTCATGCCGTCGATGCCGTCGTTTTGGCCGCGGGGATTGCGGGGGTCGCGGTGCGTGCGGGGGACGACCCAGGTGGCGCCATTCTCGGGTGTGAAGGGGTAGAGCATCCAGATTGACGTGATACTCATGATGGTGTCGGGAAAAGGCTGATTTATAAGGCCGCAGAAGGAGGCGTCGGTCAGGTCGTGGGGCCAGTCGGTGTGGAAGTTGCGCCATTCAGGTGGATTCCTGTAGGGAGGCACGCTCTTGAACTCGGTCTGGGAGATTTTCACTTTGGCATGGTTGAAGGCGGTGCGCGCGATTTTGAGGAGACGCGGGTTGGCGAAGTAGGGAGCCAGGGACAGCATATGGGTGACGGCAGACCAGTCATGCTTATCGTACGCCTCCAGGCCGGGTTTCATGGAGTTGTCAATGTCCTGGCGGACCTGGCCGACTTTGTCGGGGGGAATGACGCCTTTCAAGAGGCAGTAGCCCTCCAGTCGAAGTTGCGTGATCTCTTCCATATTGCATCTTCCTTTCGGGGCAGCTTCGCGGCGACCGGTTTTTCGCCCTGCTTTGGGATCTGGCAGGGCGTTCAGAGTCTGGACTGATTAAAGATCATAGGGCAGGACAGGTGGAAAGAGGGACTAATCCACTTGTCCTGCCCTTTGCTTTTTTGGTTGACCTCACTATGCGCCGTGTGATGCCTTTTTGCGGTCAGGCAAGGATGGGGAATCAGTAATTCGGCGCGTGTAATCACCTAGCGCCAGTCATCAACCGAAGCTGTGCCCGCGTAGTTGCAGCCCATGATGCGCCAGTAGCCGTTGGTCTCGCCGCCGACGACTACGACGTGGATTTCGTCTTCCCTGTAGATGGGAATCAGCTCATCGCTGGCGGCCTTGAGCTTGGTGGCGTAGGGCTCGACGCCGTTGAGGGCGTGGGGGTAGACGTAGTTTTCGATCAGCTGGTAGTCCCAGTAGACGCCGGCGGGCATGGTGGCGTTCTCGTAGACCCATTGGATCAGTTTTTCCTTGGTGTCGAAGCCGCCTCGGTCGATGAACTGCTGGGCGGTGATGGGATCGAGCACGAAGGTGGGCGGGTTGTGCGGGTTGAGGCCGCGCAGCATGTTGCGGACATGGTCCTGCCAGTGCTTGGCGCGGAGGCCGAGGTTGAAGGCGGTGGAGCGGCAGCCGCCGAAGACGCTGACGGCGCTCTGGTCGGCTTCGTAGCCGTGCTGGACGTGGAAGGGTACCCACGGACTGCGCTCTTCATTTTCGGCGAAGGTGACGCTGTTGTAGGCGTAGTTGTTTCCCTGTGAGCCGAGGTATGTCTCTGCGGGGACGGAGCCGCCCTGGAGGTTTTGGGAGAGCAGACCATAGGCGCGGCCGATGGTGGCGTTGGCGTGATTGTAGGGTCCCATGGCGCCGGTGCCCCAGTTCATGTCAATCTCTTCACGGACGGGTCCGTTGACGACGGCCATGGATGCGGCGGAACTGGTGGTGCTGGCCCGCGCTGAGGCGCATGTTGCGGCCAGCGCCAGTATAACAGGGAAATACTCAGGCTTGGCGCCGGCCATAACGGCGTTGACGGCGACCTTTTCTACTGTGTACTCCCAGGCTTCGCGGGTGCCCGTGGGGCGCATTTGGCCGACTACGGTGTCCGGGCTGCGGCTGGTGCCCTCTAACATGGCGGCGACGCGCTCCTCTGTTGGGAGGATGAACGGCAGCATGTCGGTCCAGAG
>DAOUHY010000263.1:0-4986 GCA_034428435.1 Caldilineaceae bacterium
ATAGACAGAAGTCGTCAAAGTGGGCTATCATTCGATTGGTCCTCCTGGTGAGCTACCTTGGTTGATGGAGACTTCCAAAGTTATCTCACCAGGGGACTTTTTTCAAACGCTAACTAGCATAAGGCCCCACTAACCACTGACCACTGCAGTTCCGGGCGGTCGGGCCTATTCGGCCCTCCCTTGTGCGGGGGCTTCGCCCCCGCAACGCCCCCTCTCCTACAACATCCCTTGTCCACCCAGTGCCGTCATTCCACCAGGTGCCTCTTCCACCGTTTGCGTACCGCCGGCTCCTTCGTTCTTTCCAGCTCCTCACATGAGCCGGAGCCGACCTTGTGCCCGCCCAAGTCGCCCACCTACACCGTCCTTCTCCCTCCAAAGGTCCTGTAGGGGCAGGCCTTGTGCCTGCCCGGCCCTCCAACCCGCGGTGTCCTTTCTTCTCCAATGATCCCGTAGGGGCAGGCCTTGTGCCTGCCCTCGAACCCCCCATTAGGTCGGCCATCGAAACCAACCACCGCCGCACCGTCCCCACCCACCTTTTCACCGCGACAACGGACTGCTCGCCACGCCGTCCCCAAAATTGACTTTTCTCCCCCCACAACCTATAATCGCCTGCGTACAATGAGAACGGCAGCGCACCGGAGGAGTACCCACGCGCGCGAACGGCAGAGAGACGCCCTCCCGGCTGAAAAGGGCGTTCGTTATCGCAGCGCATTTGACGACCAAGGCATCGCGGAACGGTTGCCATGGTCGCACAGGGGAATGTCGCCGGGAAGGCTGGGAGAGTCAACAGACCTGCTGCACAGCTCTCCCCGGGTCCGCCCGTTATCGCGGTAGAGAGAGCCGGCAACAACCTCGCCTGCTAACCAAGGTGGTACCGCGGAGTCACTTCGTCCTTTGGATGTGGTGACTTATTTTTTTGGCCGGCTCTCAACTGAAACTCGCTTACACGCGGCCGCATACTTGAACCGACCGTCCAGCCGCCCAGTGCCGGCGAACTATCGATGGGAGCATAGCGAACAATGACAACGACAAAACAGCCTGAAACGCGTGAGGAAATGCCCACGGTCTACGAACCGCAACAATGGGAAGAAAAACTCTACGAATGGTGGGAATCGCAAGGTTTCTTCCGCCCCGAACAGCAGATCGAAAGCGGTCTCGCCGACCCCGACGCCCCGCCCTTCGTCATCTCTATGCCTCCCCCCAACGTCACCGGTGCCCTCCACCTCGGCCACGCCATCACCAGCGCCGTCGAAGACATGCTCATCCGCTACAACCGTATGACCGGCCGCCCCACACTCTGGGTCCCCGGCACCGACCACGCCGGTATCGCCACCCAGAACGTAGTCGAACGCAAACTCGCCGAAACCGATACCACCCGCCACGACCTCGGCCGCGAACGCTTCCTCCACGAAGTCTGGGCCTGGAAAGATGAATACCACGGCCAGATCAGCGGCCAGCAGCGCCGCATGGGCATCTCCTGTGACTGGTCCCGCGAACGCTTCACCCTCGACGACGGCCTCAGCGACGCCGTCCTCGAAGCCTTCATCCGCCTCTACAACGACGACCTCATCTACCGCGGCAACTATCTCGTCAACTGGTGCCCCCGCTGCGAAAGCGCCATCAGCGATCTAGAAGTCGAACACGAACCAATCGATGGCAAACTCTACACCTTCCGCTATCCCCTGCGCGCAAGCAACGGCGATGCGCCCCCGACCGAACACGTCGAAGTCAGCACCACCCGCCCCGAGACCATCCTCGGCGACACCGCCGTCGCCGTCCATCCTGAAGACGAGCGCTACGCCCACCTCATCGGCAGTACCGCCCTCGTGCCCATCCTTGAGCGCGAGATCCCCGTCATCGCAGACGAACACGTCGACCCGCAGTTCGGTACAGGCGCTCTCAAAGTGACGCCCGGCCACGACCCCAACGACTACCTCATCGGCCAGCGCCACAACCTGCCCTTCGTCAACATCACCAACGAGGACGCCACCCTCAACGCTGCCGCCGGCCCCTATGCCGGGCTCGACCGCTTCGACGCCCGCGAAAAACTCTGGCAGGATATGGACGCCGCCGGCCTCGTCGTCAGCGAAATACCCCACGTCCACGAAGTCGGCCACTGCCAGCGCTGCCACACCATCGTCGAACCGCTCCTCAGCACCCAATGGTTCGTCAAAACCAAGCCCCTCGCCGAAGCCGCCATCGCCGCCGTCAAAGACGGCCGCATCAAGATCGTGCCCGAACGCTTCGAACGCAACTACTACCACTGGATGGAAAACATCCGCGACTGGTGCATCAGCCGCCAGCTCTGGTGGGGACACCGCATCCCCATCTGGTACGGGCCCGACGGCCATCAGTTCGCCGCCCGCAGCCAAAGCGAAGCCCTCGAGCAGGCCATCGAATTCTACGGCCAGACCGCCGAGCTCGAACAGGACGAAGACGTCCTCGACACCTGGTTCAGCAGCGCCCTCTGGCCCTTCAGCACACTCGGCTGGCCCCAACTCGAAGCAACAGAAGAAGGGAACGGGTCGGAAGACTCTTTCCCCTTGGACCTCGCACGATTCTACCCCACCACCGTGCTCGAAACCGGCTACGACATCCTCTTCTTCTGGGTCGCCCGCATGATCATGATGGGCCTCTACTTCACCGGCAAGGTGCCCTTCCACTACGTCTACCTCCACGGCCTCGTCCGTGCCGAAGACGGCCGCAAAATGAGCAAGAGCCTCGGCAACGCCCTCGACCCGCTCGACCTCATCGCCGCTTACGGCAACGACGCCCTTCGCTTCACCCTGCTCACCGGCAGCACCCCCGGCAACGACCTGAAGCTCAGCGTCACCCGCATCGAAGCCAACCGCAACTTCGCTAACAAAATCTGGAATGCCGCCCGCTTCGTCCTCATGAATCTGGATGCTGGCGAGGTTTCTCTGGACAACATGGACGGCCACCACAGTGTCACCTACGCCCTGCCCCCCCAGGACGCACAGACGCTCGCCGACCGCTGGATTCTCAGCCGCCTCATCACTGTGCAAAACCATGTGACCCAGCTCATCGAAAACTGGCAGCTGGGCGAAGCCGGCCGCCAGCTCTACGAGTTCCTCTGGAGCGAATACTGTGACTGGTACATCGAAGCCGCCAAACCTCGCCTCTACGGCGGCGACCCCGCTGCCGCCGCCGCAACCCGCCAGGTCCTCGCCTACACGCTAGAACAGTCCCTGCGCCTGCTTCACCCCTTCATGCCCTACGTCACTGAGGCTATCTGGAGCCACCTGCCCGGCGTCCCCGAACAAGCCGAAGCCCTCATGACCCAGCGCTGGACCGCGCCTGCCGAGAGCCGCGACGCCACCGCCGAAGACGAATTCGGCCGCATCCAGGAAATCGTGCGCGCCATCCGCAACGCCCGCGCCGAATACAACGTCGAACCCGGCCGCCGCATTGCCGCAGTCTTCGCCGGCAGCGGCCGCGCCCTGGCCCAGGACAACCTAGACCTGTTCACCACCCTTGCGCGCCTCGACGAATCCCAGGTGACAGTCGAAACCAGCCCCAACGGCCCCGATTCCGGTCCCTCCGTCCAGCTCTCCGCCGGCGGCACCACAACTTACCTCCCTCTCGCCGGCATGGTCGACCTCGAAGCCGAGCGCAATCGCCTCCAAAAGGAGCTTGACAACGTCGACAACCAGATTAACCGCACCAACGGACTACTCGACAACGAAAACTTCATCGCCAAGGCTCCTGAGCAGGTCGTCCAGCGCGAACGCGACAAACTCGAAGACCTCAAAGCCCAGCGTGACCAGGTCACCGCTAGTCTGGAGCAACTTGATTCCTAGTCTCTATTCGGCCCAATCAAATGTGGGCAAGCAGATGTGAGGAAGTACCGCCGGCCAAAGGGCAAATGTATCGAACTGCGAAGGAACCGCTCAAAGCAGCCTGCATCTGGTAGGGGCGCCCCTTGTGGGCGCCCTGCCTTGGTTTTTCTGGCGCTTGCACAAATTTACGTCCGCCATGATTGCGGGCCCGCTGGCCATAAGAACTTTGGCAATTGTGTGTTAGAATTCCGAGGGTGACAGTGGTCTATGGGAAGGAGGGAGAAGTGTGTAAGAATACCGTCACAATCAATTTACCTGCCGACCTGTACGCAAAACTTGAGGAGTTGGCTGCCGACTCTGATTCCTCCCCAACTGATCAGATTGCGGCCCTCATCGAAGACGCAAAAACACGACGCGCTTGGATACGCGCTCTGGACGACATGAGCAGACAAATCCAGAGGGACGATAATCGGGAGACTGAGCCAGACCAGGAAGAGTTCATAAGACAACTGCGCAAGGCCCGACGCGAAATTTTCGATGCCGAATATGCGCATCTGTATCGATAGCAGCGTCCTGATTCCTGCAGTTCGTAATACCGATCTCAATGCCTCTCGGATACTCAGACAATTGGGGCCCGACCTTTCTCTGGTCATTCCCCGCTTGGTAGCGCAGGAAGTAAACCGCAATCTGACCTTCCCAAGACACGTGAGAGCTTTCTATCGTCTATTTTCGGCAAATGCCAATTCCGTCATCATTGACGAACCAGTCCCGCGAAACTTGGTCTCGAAATACGTCGAGCTTGGTCTTCCCGAAAAAGCAGACGCATTTATAGGTGCATTTGTAGACTGGTGGCAGATTCCCTACCTGATCTCCGCGAATGGACACTTCTTACGCAATTTACAGATAGAAGCATTCCGTGTCGTGAACGCAACTGAATTCTTAGCCATGCCGCGGAACGACCCCGCGTAGACCACCACTTGCGCAATGTCAAATACCACTTCTCCGCCGAAATTGTAATTCTGTAGCGAGCTCAATTTGCAAGACATCAGGTCGCCAGATCGTTTGTGATAATTTTGACAATGTACCTTCCCCCTGCTATACTCAATTCGGCTCTATCGAACGATGCATCGCCGTCCCGCCAGGCATTGAAACCTGTGTCGTCTTACCCACTGGCAGGATGAGCAAG
>DAOUHY010000264.1:0-18653 GCA_034428435.1 Caldilineaceae bacterium
CAACGTAATCGACCGCATCATGCAGGGCTACGTAACCGATTTTGTCAAAATCGGTGTGCCCGGCGTCTACTACTGGCCGAACTTCAACATCGCCGATTCCTCCATCGTATGCAGCGTGATTGCCTTGGCAGCCGTCATCCTCTACCAAGACATTCAGGCTTCCAAACAGGCTGAAGAGGAGTCCATCGAGATCGGCGCAGCCGGGTCATCAGAGGCGTAGCCAAGGGAGCGGGTGGACAACGAGAGCCAGGATGTGCACCAGTTTACCGTTCCCCCGGCTGCGGCCGGCCAGCGCCTTGATCGCTGGCTGACGGACCGGTTCGAGGAGGAGAGCCGCAGCGCGATTAAGCGCTGGATAGCGGACGGACTGGTTACCGTCGACGGGTTGCGCGCCGGCAAGGCCGGAATGCCCCTGGAAGCCGAAGCTGAGATCGAAGTCGCGGCGCCACCTTCTCCGGTGGAATCTTCACTGCGACCTGAAAACATCCCACTCGACATCATCTTCGAAGACAGCGACCTGCTCGTCATAGACAAGCCGGCCGGACTGGTCGTCCATCCGGGGCCGGGCCACGCAGCAGGTACCCTCGCAAACGCAATTCTTCACCATTGCCCGCAGTTGGAAGGGATCGGCGGGGAGAGACGGCCGGGCATCGTCCACAGGCTGGACAAGGGCACCTCCGGCTTGATCGTCGTGGCCAAGAACGACGCGGCGATGCGCTTTCTGCAGGAGCAGTTCGCCGGCCGGACAGTCTACAAAGAGTATCTGGCGCTGTTGGAGGGCAGGGTCGAGCCGCCGCGGGGCCGCATTGACGCGCCGATCGGCCGCCATCCGACGCGGCGGCAGCGCATGGCAGTGTTGCCGGCTCCCTCCGAACTTAGTGGTGCGACCGGTGCTGGAGGACCGGCGGCCGGTGCGCGCGAGGCGGTAACCGAGTACGAGTGCCTGCGCGTCTACGAGGACCTGTCGAGCGGGCAGACGGCCCGTTTTTCGCTGGTGCGCGCCGTTCTGCACACGGGACGCACGCACCAGATTCGTGCTCATTTCTCCTGGCGTAATCATCCCGTCGTTGGTGACACCGAGTACGGGTACAAGCGGCCGCGTTTGTCACTGAAGCGCCCTTTTCTACACGCGCACCGGCTGGGCATCCGACTGCCCGGAACGGAAGAGCAGCACGTGTTCGAGTCGCCGCTGCCCGCCGAGCTGCAGCGCATACTCGACAGGCTGGGGGATTGACCAGATATGATCGACAAGCTCTACAAGATCGCCGAGGGGTTGAACAACCGCTTCCAGGACGGAGACGATCCCTTCTATATCGTCACGCGGCTGGCTGAGGAGTGCGGGGAGGTGGCCAGTCAGGTCAGCCACTTCGAGCGCAAGGGGGTAAAGGCGCTGAAGCTGGGTGCTCCTGACCGGGCCGCGTTCGCGAAGGAGCTACAGGACGTGATGCGGGCCGTGGTGCAACTGGCGATCCACTACGAGCTGGAGGCGGAGTTGCAAGCGTCGGTCGATAGATCCTATCAGGAGATAGTCATCGAGGGTTTGGTCGATCCCGTGCCCGAGGCGTTGGAAGGTCGAAACATCTGAGCAGCATCAAATTGAGGTATGCAGCGCTAATTCAACTCTTGAATTCTGCAAACGGTGTCAGGTCGGTTCTTCGGTCCTGATTCACTGGAATCGCGGAACTCCCATTCCCTCTCTACGACGACCCAGTCAGGCCAACCAGTCTGCAACAGCCTCTCGCTCCTCGAGAAGCTCCTGCCCGCTGGCGGTGATTGCGGCGCGGTCAAAGTCGGTCAGCGGCAGACCCTCAACGATCTGGTAGACACCATCCTCAATTGTCACGGGATAGCTGAATATCACGCCGGTGGGAAAGTCGTAGGTGCCTATACTGGGAATACCCATGCTGACCCAGTCGTCCTCGGGTGCGCCTCTGTACCAGCTCTGCACGTGGTTGATGCAGGCGTTGGCCGCGCTGGCCGCGCTGCTGGCGCCCCGGGCCGCGATCACTGCGGCGCCGCGCTGCTGTACGGCGGGGATAAATGTCTGCCTGATCCAGGAGAAGTCGGCAACGACAGCTGCGGCCGGCTGGCCGTCGATGCGGGCATGGAAGAGGTCGGGATATTGGGTTGCGCTGTGATTGCCCCAGATGGCCACATTTTTGACCGTGTGGAGCGGCCGCCCGGTCTTCCTGGCGAGCATACTCTGGGCACGATTGTGATCGAGTCGGGTCATGGCGGTAAAGCGCTCTCGAGGCACGTCGGGGGCGTTGTGCATGGCGATCAGGCAGTTGGTATTGGCCGGATTGCCGACGACCACGATGCGGACGTCGGAGGCGGCATTGTCGTTGATGGCCCTGCCCTGGGTGACGAAGATGGGGCCGTTTGCGCTGAGCAGGTCCTTGCGCTCCATGCCGGCGGTGCGGGGGCGGGCGCCGACGAGCAGGGACCAGTTGGCTCCTGCGAAGGCGACGTCCGGGTCGTCGGTCAGAACCGTATCGGCGAGGAGAGGGAAGGCACAGTCGTCCAACTCCATGGCGACGCCTTCGAGCGCGCCCATCGCGGGCGGTATTTCCAGCAGCTGGAGGATGACAGGCTGATCGGGGCCGAACAGGTCGCCATTGGCGATGCGAAAGATGAGGGCATAGCCGATATTGCCGGCGGCGCCGGTTACGGCTACACGAATCGGGTCATTCATCACTCTTGGGTCTCCTGGTGCAGCAGGGGGCGATAACCCCCTGCCTTCAGTGATCTGTAGCGGGTGGACTCTCGGCAAGATCCACCGCCATTTCATACTGGCGGTCGAAAACGCGGAAGCCGAGCGAGGCGAATACCGGGTTCAGACGGCTGTCCGCCGGCTGGTCCATAAGCGTCAACCTGGCATCGACGTAGCGAAGCTGGAGCGCTTGCAGGAGCGGGCGGGCGGCGTCCTGAAGGTTGGCCTCCGGATCGACGGCGATGTCAAGGATTCGAAGGCGGGCTGCAGGCTGACCCCCGGCCGGAACGCCGGACGACGTGGACGGAGAAACCAGCACATAGGCGACCGGCGCGCCGTCCTTGGCCGGGATGGTGAAGCCGACACAGCCAGTCTGCTCCACATAGTTGAGCAGACTGCGGGCGCGGCGCTGCCAGATCGTAGGCAGCTCGTGCCAGTGGTAGAATTCGCGCAGAATCCGGGCTGGGTCGGCCTCTTCCAGGCGCTCGTAGGGAAGCGGTAGGGGGCCCTGACGGGGATCCCGCTCCCACAACAGCAGCTCACGCAAGCGCTTGAAGCCGACCTGGCGATACACCGAGCGGGCGTGGTCGTTGGTGACCAGCACTTCCAGCAGGATGCGGCGAACGCCGCGCTCGACAGCGCGGCGCTTGAGATGCTCCATAAGCCGCCGGCCCCAGCCGCCGCCGCGATAGGCCGGGTCAATGCTGAGGCCGCCGCACCAACCTTCGTCGCCGCGCACGGCCAGCAGGGCAGCGCCCACGCCCTGCATCCGCCCTTCTTCCTCCGCCACCAGGACTGCACAGTCTTCCAGGTCGATGTTGGAACGGTGCAGATGCCCGAGCATGCCAGACGGGTCCATCTGCATATTGTACCGGTAGTCGGCGAAACCGCGGTTGAAGCCTTGGCGCAGGGCCTCGACCTCAACCGCGGCACCGGTTACCATGGTTGGCTGTTGCGACTCGGGCAAGTCGAAAGGGCCTCCGATAGTTAGTGGTCAGCCAGAAAGGTATTGATGGTTGGACGCCAGGCAGCAGATCTATTGCGCCCGGGCAACAAAGTCGAATTCGACGATAAACTCTTCGCCCACGTTGGCGACGTTCGGCACCTGCGGGATCGTGAGGTCGAAGTCGTCTCTGACAACAATTGTGGCCGCGCTGCCCCGCAGTTCAGTTTCGGAAATAACCTGCAGAGTCACGATGAAAAGCACAGGATTTGTCACGTCGCGAACCGTCAGTTCACCCGTAACTTCAAACTCGATGTCGTCACCGACGGCCACGGAATCCGGCATGCCGGAAAGTTCTGTCGAGCTGAAGGTTACGAACTGGTGCTGATTGGACTGCAGGATAAAGCGTCGGATTGCGCCATTGCGGCGGTCGTTATCAGTGACGAACGTGCCGGCTTCGACCTGGATCGGTCCAATGACGCTGGCGGCGGGGTTGGCCGCATCAACTGTAATTTCCCCTGTGATCGCGTTGGTTGTGCCGATCACGGTCTTGGGCTGGCCGAATAGAAGCTCATCGATGCTGAAGCGCGCCTCCGACTCTTCGGCCACGATCACAAATGTCTGGCCGGTACCGGGCATTTCTGCGCTCTCGGCTGCCGATTCCTCCTGCGGCGCGGCAGTGGGCGGCGGTTCTGGCTCTGGTTCAGGCGTGTTCGTCGGCTCCGGCTCCGGCACGGGCGTATCCGTAGGATCGGGCATCGGTGTGTCGGTCGGTACGGGTACGGGCGTATCCGTTGGATCGGGCTCGGGTACCGGTGTTGCCGTATCGGCGGCAGCCGGGGCTTCTTCCGCGTCCGAGGCCGGCTCGTCCCCGCCGCCGCAGGCTGCCACAAGGAGCGTAGCCAGCAGTACAATGACAATCAGCCTCAGGTGAGGAACCGCTAATCTGGGCGAGGCCGCATATGACTTCGCCTTTGAAGTGTGCAGTTTCATCGGTCCGACTCCCCCATCCCAAATGGATGAAAACATGAACGGTCGAACACTTCGACCGCGCAACCGGCGGTGACGATCCATTCCATTGTGGACCTATTCTGGGAGTTTGGCAAAACTTCGCGTTTACAGTCGGCTATCGCTGGAATCCGCCTTCGCCGTAGCCGGTCAACTCCACGTAGCCGCGGCCGGCGACGGGCTCGCCGTTCATGATGCCGCGCACGACGGTGGCGCCTTCGTAGTATGAAAAGGCGACGTCCATCTCTTGATCGTCGATCAGCGGTTCGATCGTCAGGTCGATTCCGTGCTCAGGGAAGGTGACGCGCCAGCCGCTGGGGTAGACAGTGCCGCTGTCCGGGCTGGTCCACTGCCCTGTTGGCGTCAGGGTAAAGTCGTCCGGATGGATGGGAAGCTGGCGGCCGTCGGGGAAGCTGAACGTACCTTCAAAGATATCCTGGGATGTGCCGGATTGCGTTCGGATCTCGGCGAACATCACGACGACGTCGTTGTCCAGGGTGACCGCGAACCAGTCCCAGCCGACGGCGTCCCCGCTGAGAGCGGAGGTGCCGAACTCGTGGTCCATCCAGCTGAGGCCGGTGACAGCGATTTGCTCGCCGCTGAACACGATGGTGCCGGCAGTCTCCATGCGCACGAGGCTGTAGTAATGGTTGGCGTTGCCGGTCTCCGGCCCTTTGCGGCTGTAGCCGGCTTCACCGTGGAACAGGGGCGGACGCGTTTCGGTGAGGGTGAGATCGATTGAGACGGGACCGTTGTCGGCCTCGGCTGCGGCCTGCAGGCGGAACTGTCCCGGCCCTGCCTCCTGAGCCTGCCAGTCGTCCAGCCAGACTTCGTATCGCGGCGAGCCGGTCGCGCCGGCGACGCCGCCGGCGCCGCGGCTGAAACGATCGAAGCTGACATGGCGGCCTGCGGGGCCGTTGGTGACGGCGAAGTGTGCCATGTAGATCTGCTGCGCGGCGAAGTCGGACGGCCGGCTGGATTCACCCGGCGCCAGTGCGCTGCGGAAAAAGGTGAGCTGGAAGCCGTATTCGCCGCCGTCCTCGCCGGTCAGGTTGCCGGTGTAGTACCACCACTCGGTGGCGTAGTCGTTGTGGGGACCGTGGTCGCGTGGAAACTGGAAATCAAGAGGCTCAAGGGCGCGGGCGAAGCTGTCATCGACAGGACGGCTGAGGACATCGACGACGTCGGCCGAGGCCAGGGAGGGCTGGGCGCGTGCGCATGCGCTGAACAGGAGGAGACAGATGAGGAGAGTTAGTACGCGCGGCACTGCTCCCGGGCGATTTGGATGGTTGAAATGCATTCGTTGCGACGGCGGCAAGGGTCTGGCCTTTTCGCTGAGGCCTCAAAGTTTACATTTGGGCCAGCGCCTGCTCAAAGTCTGCGATCAGGTCGTCCGTGTCCTCGATACCGACGCTCAGTCGCACGAGCTCGTCGGTAATGCCCAATGACCGCCGGTATTCCGGGTCGTTGTCGAAATAGCTGACGATGGCCGGCTGCTCTATGAGACTCTCCACGCCGCCGAGGCTGGGGCCGATGCGTGGAATCTGACAAGCGTCTATGAATTGGCTCGTCGTCGGTCCATCGGCTTCGACCTCAAAGCTGATGACCCCGCCATAGCCGGACATTGTACGTACCGCGACCTCGTGATCGGGATGACTGTCGAGACCGGGATACCAGACGCGGCGGATCCTCGGATGGTCTTCCAGGTAGCGGGCAATGCGCAGTGCGCTCTCGTTGTGCTGGCGCATACGCAGCCCGAGCGTTTTCAGACCGCGCAGGATCAGATAAGCGCAGTGGGGGTCGACGACCGCGCCCAAAATGCCCTGAGACTGGCGCAGGGCGGTGGTGATGTCGAAACTTCCGGTTACACAGCCCGCGAGCAGGTCGTTGTGACCGGCCAGATACTTGGTCACGCTGTGGACTGCGAGATCGACGCCGTACTCCAGGGGGCGGACGTTACAGGGCGTGGCGAAGGTGGTGGCGATGATGGTGCGCAGACCGTGGCGCTTGGCGATGTCGACGAGGCGGGCATAGTCCACGCAGCGCAGGAAAGGGTTGGTAGGCGATTCGGAGAAGATCAACCTGGTCTCGGGCCGGACAGCTTCTTCAATAGCATCATAGTCGCCGGGGGCGACGGTGGTACAGGAAATGCCGAAGCGGGTGAGAAAGGTGTTGCAGAAGCCGCGCGTGCGGCGGTAACAGTCTTCGGTCATGACGAAGTGGTCGCCCTGGCTGAGCAGAATGAATAGCGTTGTCGTGATCGCGGCCATGCCGCTGGAGAGCAGGAGGGCATCTTCGGCGCCGTCGAGCGCGGCCAGTTTTGCCTCAGCCGCGCGCACGGTCGGGTTGCCGTAGCGTCCGTACTCCTCCCTTTCCGGTACGTCCCAGAACATGTGCTCTTCCATGTAGCTGATCAGACTGGCGGTGTCCTCGAAGGTGTAGGTGCTGGTCTGAACGATGGGCACGGTCACGCTATCGTGGGAAATAAAGCGCTTCTCTCCAGCGTGGACGGCCTGTGTCTGGCCGGAAAGGCTGGGGGTTTCCCTCTCAGGACCCTGGCCGTTGGGGGCGACCAGGGGTGACTCGCCGTCGGGGCGAGGTTCCGTGCCGGTGTTCTGGGATATGGTCTTACCGGATGTAGTCATGTTGTCTCCTTTGCAACGCATTTCGATATTTCGAAAACGTTGTCACCGCCAAAATGGCCGGTCTGGGAATCAAAAAGCCCTCTTCCTGTGGATACACGGAAGAGGGCTGGGGTCTAGCTGTCCAGAGCATCTCATCTGCCGGTGCATCCACACCGCCGGAATTGGCACCTGTCACGCTGCGGGATTTCTCCGTAGCAGCGCCGGTTGCCGAGGTTTCACAGGGCCGGCCCCTCCACCTCTCTTGATAAGAGTTTTGACAGGATTTCAGCGCATCGACATAGAGATTGACCGATTGCGGGCATCCTTGCCAAAAGGCTCGATTCAGTTGTTGGCGCCCATAGTAATCCAGGAATCGGCCCTGTGTCAAGTCGGACGACCGTTTGGGATTCGTGCCCGATTTGGGGTGGCGGCAGTCTGGCGTGGGAATGATGCCAGCGGGGGCGGAACATGCTTGCAGGCTTTGAGCAAGGTACAGGGCGGGCACAAGGCCTGCCCCTGCAGGAACGTTTGAGGGGATAGGGGAAGACGGTGGGGGTAGGGTGCGGAGGCTGGGGTAAGACCTGGCCCTGCGGTGATTTGATGGGTAGGGCGGGACGTTGGTTGGGGAAACTCTTTCGATTAGGCACCTGTTACGATTATCGACACCAGGTCGGCGAGGCATGTTGTAGGAGAGGGGGCGTTGCGGGGGCGGAGCCCCCGCACAAGGGAGGGCCGATTAGGCCCGACCGCCCAAATGCGAGGAGAGAGTGGAGAGAAGAGAGGAGTGAGAGACATTATTTCGTTTGCCGGTATTTGGAGAGTGAACTGACCGAGCCCTGGTTGCTTCCTGAGGTTAGCGAAAACTCGCGCGCACTTTGAAAAGCACCTACCATGTGGAACGCCCGGGAGTGCGACCGGGGGCTTGCAGGTAGGGCAGGCAGGGCTCGGGAGCCCGGCTGACAGACCTATGCCTTGCTTTATCTGTAAATTGTCCGGGTGATGTCAGCAGTTAAAGGGGAGAGAATGTTAAAGTATGGTAAGGTATAGCCAGTAACAGGACGCCTGTGACGAGCGGCCGCTCCAGTAGGGTGCGCGCCGAGATTTCCCTCGAAAGGAGAGGTAGATGAACAGTTTAGGTAATGTCCCCAGAGTCCCCAGAAGGATGCCGAGCGGGTCACCATTCGTCATGTTGATCGTAATCGTCGTGGTTATCCTCTTTCTGATGCTCTTTGCCCGCAACTTCTTCTACGCGTTCGAGCGCGTAGACGAACAGGAGGTGGGTATTCAGTTCCAGGGAGGGAGGATCAAGAACGTGGTTGGTCCGGGTGTCTATACGGACGTCGGCCTCTTCGTACAGCTTGTACGCGTCTCCAGCCAGGCGATCCCGTTCAACGTAGAGGACCAGGAGATCATCACCAAGGACAAGCAACGGATCGGCCTGATGGTCAGCGGCGATATCTTCCGCCCGAACATCAGCCAGGCGGACATGATCCAGGCGCTGTGGGCCCAGTACAGGAGCATCTATCTGCAGGATGACCTGGCCCGCAGCCGTATGCAGGACCAGGCGCGCCAGGCGATGAAGGTATGTGTCGGTGACCGCACATTTGACGACAACGTCGTCGGCACGGCGCGGGACGTGTTGCGCCAGTGCATCGACGATGAACTGAATGAACGGGCGGCCAATTTCGGTCTTCGGGTGGAGAACCTGGTTGTGCCGGATGTAATCCTGTCGGGTGCCGTGCAGTCTGCGCTGGACGCCATCGTACAGAGCCGGTTGGAGACGGAGAAGGCGGCGCAGGACAAGCTGCGGGCCGACGCCCAGGCCGATGCCGAACAGGCGCGCCAGGAGGGTGAAATCCGCATCGAGCAGAGCCGGATCCAGGAGCAGGCCCGCCAACAGACAGCCCTGGCCCAGTTGGAGGAGCAGAAGGTAGCTGCGCAGCGGGCCGTGATCGAAGCGGAACGCGCCAACGAACTGGCCCGCGTTGAAGCGCAAAGGGCGGTCATCGAGGCGCAGAAGCAGAATGATCTGCTGGCCGCGCAGCGGGACATTGAGATCGCGCAGGCACTGGCCGTGGCCGCCGAAGAACAGGCCAAGGCACAGATTGCGGTCGAGACAGCATTGGCAACTCTGTACGCGGGGCGGCCTGAATACGTGCAGCTGCTGATTGCCCAGGCCAACGCCAACGCACTCAAGGCCACCGACAAGGTTATCTTTACGCCGGAGGGCGTGACGCCGACACTGGTCCTGCCCGGTCCCGGCATCGTGCCGACAGTGGACACAACGCCCAACTAGCGCAGCCGGACAGGAGTCAAGCTGCGTGGAAGATGGGCGTCGATCCCTGGGTACCCGCGGCGAACTGATTGCCGTACGCGCCCTGCAGGAGGCCGGCCTGCGCATCGTCGAACGCAACTGGCGCTGCCGGGCCGGCGAACTGGATATCATCGCGGAGGAATGCGCCCCGGACCTCAGCCGGGGCGCACCCGATTCTCGCTGGCTGGTCGTGGTCGAGGTGCGCACCCGGCGCGGCCGGGCTTTCGGTTCCGCCCTGCAGGCCTTTACCCACAGAAAGCAGAAGAAGCTGCGGGATCTGGCGACGATATACGTGCGGGAAACGAAATGGCCGGGCCCCTGGCGCATCGACGCCGTGGCGGTGCAGATGGACGGGTCCGGCAGGCTGATCAGCGTGGAGCACATCCGCCATGCCGTCACCGGATGAGCAGACCCGGAAGAAGGCGCGGCCGCCCCTGATCGTAATCCTGGGCCCAACTGCTGCCGGCAAGACCTCTCTCAGCCTCGACCTTGCAACGCGCTTTGACGGCGAGATCGTCGGCGCCGATAGCCGGCAGATCTACCAGGGCATGGACATCGGCACCGCCAAGCCGAGCGCAGAAGAACAAGCGCAGGTCCCCCATCACCTCGTCGACATACAGCCTCCCGACAGACAAATGGCGCTGGCGACCTATCAACAGCTGGCCTTCAGCGCTATCGACGCTATCCATGAGCGCGAGCGCGTACCCTTTCTCGTAGGCGGGTCGGCCCTCTATCTACGGGCGGTGACGGAAGGACTGCAGATACCGGAGGTCGCGCCCAACCCGGCGCTGCGGGCCGAACTAGAGACGTTCGCACAGGAAAACGGACGCGCGGCGCTTCACGCCCGGCTGCAGGCGTCTGACCCCGACGCGGCCGCGCAGATCCACCCCAACAACTTGCGCCGGGTCATCCGTGCCCTGGAGATCGTGAAGACAACGGGCCGCAGGAAGAGCGAACTGGAATCGGCCGCACCGCCGCCCTATCGCATTCTCAAGATCGGCCTCGACCTGCCGCGTCCGCGCCTGCACGAACGCATCGACCGCCGCGTGCACGAAATGCTGAATGCCGGACTGGTGGAGGAGATGGCATCGCTGCTGGCGGCGGGCTATGCGCCTGAACTACCGGCCCTTTCCAGCCTGGGTTACCGGGAAATTGCTGCTTATCTGCGCGGGGAGACCTCTCTTGCGGCAGCAGTTGGGCGCATTCAGATCGAAACCCACCGCTTCGTCCGCCACCAGTACACCTGGTTTCGGCGGATCCCCGACATCCGCTGGTTCGACGCGTCCCAGGCCCAGCAGACTGCCATCGGCGAGTTGGTGGCGAGTTTCCTGCATCGGGACATTGTTGACGGCGATGAACCGGCTCCCTGAGACGCGCGGGTAAAGACCGCTTCGCGATAGCAGTTCATGCGCTGCGCGCCGGCTGGCGACGGCCGCACTGAGGCTGCGCGTCACATCATAGACCGTTCGTAGGTGGTTTGAACAGGACTCGTCTCATATCGACTTTTCGTGGACGCGAGTGCCTGGAGGTAGTCTCCAAAGGAACCCGTAGCCTGGAATTCCAGTGTAATTTCCCGATTTCGGTCACAAATGGACCGATGGAGCCCCAATATTGGTACCCAAACAGTCGCATTGCGATAACTACCTATTTCTTGCTATAATTCGGGCCGAGTTAGTTTGGGTGCAACGTGAACGACGGGAAACTCAGTGTTATCCGTGAAAGGATGTAGCCAGAAGAGCTAGCCATGGCTGGCACCGAACTGGCGCCGGACCTCACCGCTGCGGATTCCAGCGACCAGCCAGACCTGATAAACTCAGAGCAAAACGGTCTGCCTACGGACAGTCCGCTTCTACGAAGCATCCCTCTTGAGGCCATACCCCCAGTGAGCGGCGGCAAGCTGTTTCTCCAGCCGCTCCTGAACCTGCACGAAATCAAAGCGCTTGAAGAGCTGTACAAGAAGCTGCCCGACTACTTCAGCGCCGATGAGAGGTTGACGATTCTGCGCGCCTATCTCGTCGCCAGCGACGCCCACCGCGAACAGACGCGCATGACGGGCGAGCCTTACATCCTGCACCCAATCGACGTGACAAACATACTGGCAGAGCTGCTGCTGGACGCGGACACGCTGGCGGCTGCCCTGCTGCACGACGTGGTCGAGGACTCTGTCTACACCATCGACTACCTGGAGAAGAACTTTAACCGGGAAGTAGCCGAACTGGTGGACGGCGTCACCAAGCTCAACCGCATCAAAGAGTTGAGCAATATGCGCCACAGCGTCGCCGACGAAAAGGCCGAAAGCCTGCGCAAGATGTTCCTGGCCATGGTCGAGGACATCCGCGTCGTGCTCATCAAGCTGGCCGATCGCGTCCACAACATGCGCACGTTGGAGGGCCACCAGGAACACAAGCGCCGCCGCATCGCCCGTGAGACGCTGGAGATCTTTGCCCCGCTCGCCAACCGGCTGGGGATCTGGCAGATAAAGTGGGAACTGGAGGACCTCAGTTTCCGCTATCTCGAGCCGGTGACCTATCGCAACCTGTCGCGGGCGATGGACCAGAAACGGGCCGAGCGGGTCAGCTGGATGGATGAGACGCGCGAGACGCTGGCGAAGGCGCTGAACGAGGCCGGCATCAAGGCGGATATCGATGGGCGGCCCAAACATATCTACGGCATCTATCGAAAGATGCGGCGCAAGGAAGTGCCTTTCGACCAGATCTACGATCTCCACGGCTTCCGCATCATCGTCGAATCGGTCGCCGACTGCTATGCGACACTGGGCGTCGTCCACAGCCACTGGCGCCCGATCCCCGGCGAATTTGACGACTACATCGCCAGCCCCAAGGACAACATGTACCGCAGCCTGCACACGGCCGTGGTCGGCTCGAACGGCAAGCCGATGGAGGTGCAGATCCGCACGCGTGAGATGCACCAGGTGGCCGAGTTCGGTATCGCCGCGCACTGGCGCTACAAGGAGGGCAGACAGGCCAACCAGCATCTGGACAACAAGATCGCCTGGATTCGCCAGTTGATGGAGTGGCGCCAGGACGTGACCGATGCCCAGGAGTTCGTCAGCGGCATGAAGACGGACGTGTTCCAGGACCGGGTCTACGTATTTACGCCACGCGGGGACGTGATCGACCTGCCGCACAGCTCGACGCCGATCGACTTCGCCTACCGCGTCCATACGGAGCTGGGCCACCGCTGCCGCGGCGCCAAGGTCAACGGCCGGCTCGTGCCCCTGGACTGCCAGCTGCATAACGGCGACCAGGTCGAGGTGATCTCGGCCAAGCGGGGAGGACCCAGCCGCGACTGGATCAACCCCAATATGGGCTACGTGGCGACGACGCGGGCGCGCGGCAAGATCCGCACCTGGTTCCGCAAGCAGGCCCGCGAAGAGAACATCGCACAGGGCCGCCAGATTCTGGAAAAGGATCTGAAGCGGCTGAGCGTCGACCAGCCCTACGAGTTGGTCGCCCGCATCTGCGGCTTTGAGGAGCTGGATGACTTTCTGGCTGCCATCGGCTACGGCGACGTGACCAGCCAGACGATTGCCCAGCGGGTGATCGAATACGAGCGCAGCCAGCAAAGCGAAGAAGAAGAGCCTGAGCAGCTTCCCAGGCAGACCCCCCACCGCACCGTCTCGATCGACGGCGTGCAGGTGGCCGGGCTGGACGGCGTGCTCGCGCATCCGGCGCGCTGCTGCAACCCTGTGCCCGGCGACCCCATCGTCGGCTACGTGACCAAGGGGCGCGGCGTTTCGATCCACAAGACCAACTGCCCCAACATGGTCTCCCTCATCCAACGGGCGGACCATGCACGGCTGGTGGAAGTGCAGTGGGGGGCCAAGAGCGAGGAGATGTACCCGGTCAGCATTCAGGTCAAGGCCTACGACCGCGCCGGCCTGCTGCGCGACGTAACCGGTCTAGTGGCCGATGAGAAGATCAACATGCGCTCGGCAGAAGCGGTGACCGGCATGAAAAACAACATGGCGCTGATAAACGCCACGTTGGAGCTTTCGAATATCTCGCAGCTGACCCGCATCATGACGCGGATTGAGCGGCTGCCGAATGTGTTGGAGGTCCGGCGGTTGGTGGGGTAGGCAGGGGCCTAGGAAAGCCCGCATACACGCACCGTCGGTACAGTGTTCCCGTAGAATTTTCAGAAAGAGAGTCCGGTCCGGTTTTGGCTCGTTGCAAGCAAGCGGCCGGTAATATTGCGGAACCAGGACGTGCAGATCACGCTTGAGTTCCACGTTTCGGGCAACTTGGGCGACTCCCCAAGTCTTTCTTTTCTGCCTCTAATATCCACCAGTTGAAAAACTGATACGACCTGTCTCGCCCGAGAGAGACAGTCTGCAGTTGTTCCCGTTGGACAGCCCGTATTGAAACGACAGGTCGTGGAACAGCCATATATGCTCGGTACGATCTAAGCCTGGACTTCAGTCGTGCACGCGTGCGTGATGTCACTTGCGGTAACGGCCCGAATCTGAGACGGTAGCACCTCGGTAACAGCCGCCGTGCTGCCGTCCAGCGCCAGGAATTCCACAATATAGGCCCTTCCTTCAGGATAGGCGTGCACGACCGTTCCCACATCGGATTTCCTCAGTCCGTCCTCAGGAATATCTGTGGTGAGCACGACGCAATCGAGCTCCTCAATCATTGTTTCTCCTTTAGGGAAAGGGAACTATATCTAATCGTGCCTCAAGAAGGATTGGATGGTGAGTGCGAACAGTGAATGCAGAAAACGCGGGCCTGAATTACTCACCCCGCTATGGGCACGAATGACGATACTAAGGCTGTAAATATGCTCGCAATCTGCTGGATCGCAGGACTTATCAAAGACGCCAGTTGAACGAAAAAAAGCATGGTCGGCTCAACATAGGTCTCCATAAAGTTCGCGAAATTCGCCATCTCCTCTGTAACTACTGGCATCGCTAGTCTCCTACTGTAGGTTTTCAGTCTAATAGCAGAAGTTCGCGGCTTTCCAATTGTGTTTTCCAAATGGAAGAGCTGTTTTAGACTTGGGGATGGCGCCCAGGTAGTCGACGACCCAACTCGCTCTGTCGGACGGATTACGGCCATCAGGCATATCAAGCCTGCCATTCACAATATGGCGGATGCCGTTCCCATGTCTGAACTCGAACAGACAGGCCCCCACTAAAAGAATATTTGCTTAAAAGGTTGCCTTGACGTGAGGGAGAATGCGAGGTCTGAGGAGTCCCCCATGACTGGAGGGCTCCTTGGATTAGTCGACGGACAAGGTTAGATTTCGATACCGGCTCCCTCACGAAACCGTCATCGCCTCCAACTCGTCTATCATATCCCGGATCACATCAAAGCCCGCCTGCCAGAAGTCGGGATCGGTCATATCGATGCCGGCCTCTGCCAGGATCTCCTGCGGCCGCGCCGACCCGCCGCGCGCCAGCAATCGCATATAGCCCGGCTTGAAGGCGTCGCCCTCCTGCTGGTAGCGCCGGAAGAGGGAGAGCACGAGCAACTGGCCGAAACTGTAGGCATAGCAGTAAAAGGGCGCCTGGTAGATGTGGGGGATGCTGACCCATTCATATTGGAATTCGTCCGACAGTTCAACGCTGTCTCCGAACTGTTCTTTCAGATTCTCGAAATAGAGACGCTCCAAGTCCTGGGGGGAGGCGTTCTCCTGTATGGCCTTATGGGCGTCCTCTTCGAAAATCGTAAAGAATGCCTGGCGCATCACTGTAGCGTAGATGTCGTCGACGCTGGAAGCCAGGATTTCCCTGCGCACCAGCGGGTCCTTTTCCTCCGCCAGCAGCTGTTCGTTCATCACCATTTCGGCAAAGACTGACGCCGTTTCTGCCAGCGGCAGCGAGGAGTGCTGGGTCAGAATGGAGTGGTCCTCGGCCATCATGCTGTGGACGGCGTGGCCCAGTTCATGGGCGATGGTGGCGACGTCGCGCACCTTGTTGGTGTAGTTCAAGAGTACATAGGGAGTGATGCTCGGCATCACCGTAGCGCAGAAGGCGCCGGCCCGTTTCCCTTTGCGCACCTCGCTGTCGACGTGGTTGTCGTCGAAGACGCGCTGGGCCTTGCTGGCGAAATCAAGATCGAAGCGATTGAAAGTTTCCAGAACAAGCTCGACCGCATCGTCATAGGGAACGTCGCGCGACGACTCCATAAGGGGCGCGTAAATGTCGTAGCGGCGCAGCTTGTCCACGCCAAGCCATTTGGCCTTGAGCGTGAAATAACGCTGGAAAAGAAGGGCGTTGCGGCGGGCGACCTCCAACAGGGCCCGGACGGCTTCGTAGGGAATGTCGTTACTCAGATTGCGCACCGCGATTGGCGACTCGTAGCTGCGCAGCGTGACGTTCTCGTCGTACCAGTCCCGCACCAGATTGATATAGATCTGCGCCAGAATCGGCGCTTCTTCTTCGTACACTTTGTAGAGGCACTGGTAGGCGGCGGCGCGCATATCGGGGTCGGCCGAGTAGGCGTGTGCCATGACCTCTTCGCGGGTCAACTGTTTCAACTCACCGTCGACCTCAAGCTCAAACTCAAGCCTGTTCGTCAACATCGAATAGATGGTCGTCAGCGCGCTGGGGCCATTGGTGTTCTTCAAGTTGATAATGCGTTCCGAACTCTCTTCCAACATATGCGGCTTGGTGAGGCGCATATCCAGCAGGTAGTGCCGGAAGTCCGCGTAGGCGCCGGCATCCGGTAGCAGGGCTTCGGCCTCTTCATCGTCCAGCCCCTTCCACCAGAGCTCGAAGAAAAGCATTCGATTCCCTATCTCCGCATGCAGCTGAGTCATGCGATTGGTGTAGGTGAGCGCGTCCGGCGATTGGGTATCCGACGAGAACCAGAGGCTGCCGTAAGCGAAGAGCCGGTAGGCTTGCGTATTGATATCTTCATACTGTTGCATGGCGTCGATCAGCTTTGCCGGATCCATCTGCGCGGAGAGCTCCTTGCGCAGCGACTCGAACGATGCAACACTCTCTTCAAGCTGCCCCAGCAGTTCCTCGACGGCAGCAGACGAGGGCGCTAGCGTCCCGGACCCGTTAGCCTCGGGATCGGACGGCACCAGCCTCGTAAGGTCCCATCCCGACATCTGATAGCGTTCCTGTTTTCCTTCCGTACGTACAGCCATAAGACGATATTCCCTTTTTCAGTCTTCCTTGACGAGACGCCGCAGTACAGTGTGCAAAATCCCGCCATTCTTGTAGTAGTTCACTTCGACAGGCGTATCCAGCCGGCTGGTGACGCCAAATTCACCGACGATTCCATTTTCGCGTGTCACGCGCACGGTATACGCCTGGTTGGGTCTCATTTCTTCGGTCAAACCGACTATGTCATAGGTCTCAAAGCCGCTCAGGTCCAGCGTCTGCATGTTCTGGCCTTCCATGAACTGCAGCGGCAGGATGCCCATGCCGACCAGATTGGAGCGGTGGATGCGCTCGAAGCTCTCGGCAATCACCGCCTTGACGCCCTGCAGCCAGGGCCCTTTGGCGGCCCAGTCGCGGCTGGATCCGGTGCCGTACTCCTTGCCGGCTAGGATGATCAGCGGTGTACCGTCCTGCTCGTACCTGGATGCCGCATCCCAGATCGCCATCTCTTCAAGACCTGCGGCGGCGTCCGAAACCTGCCCGGCGACCGGAATGTAGGCCGTGTAGCCGCCTTCGACGCCGTCCAGCATCTGGTTCTTGATGCGGATGTTGGCGAAGGTGCCCCGCATCATCACTTCGTGATTGCCTCGCCGGCTGCCGTAGCTGTTCCACTCGGAGCGGGGGACGCCCTTTTCGGTCAGATAGCGGCCGGCAGGGCTGTCCGGCGCGATGGCGCCGGCAGGACTGATATGATCGGTCGTGGTGCTGTCCGGCATGACGGCCAGCACGCGTGCGCCGACGATCGGCTGTACCGGCGGCAGATCGGTACCCATATCCAGGAAGAAGGTTGGCTCCTGGATATAGGTGCTGTCGGGACTCCAGGCGTAGAGCTCACCGCCGGAGATCGGCACTTCGTTCCACTGTTCGTTGCCGGTGAAGACGTTGGCGTACTGCTGGCGGAACAGGTCCGGCTTGAGACTGCGATGGATTTCGGCCTGGATCTCCTCCTGGCTCGGCCAGACGTCGCGCAGGAAGACCGGCTCTCCCGTGGGGTCGTAGCCGAGGGGGTCGTTGTCCAGGTCGATGTTCACCGTTCCGGCGATGGCGTAGGCCACCACCAGCGGCGGCGAGGCCAGGAAGTTGGCGCGCACGTCGGGGCCGATGCGCCCTTCGAAGTTGCGGTTGCCGCTCAACACCGAGGCCGCGACCAGGTCGGCGTCGTGGATGGCGTCGCGGATCGGCTGCGGCAGGGGACCGCTGTTGCCGATGCAGGTGGTGCAGCCGTAGCCGACCGTGTGGAAGTTCAGGGCCTGCAGATAGGGGATCAGCCCGCTCGCCTCCAGGTAGCTGGTGACGACCTTGGAGCCGGGCGCCAGGCTGGTCTTCACCCATGGCTTAACGTCCAGACCCCGTTCCACGGCCTTCTTGGCGAGCAGGCCGGCGCCGATCATGACGGTTGGGTTGCTGGTGTTGGTGCAGGAGGTGATGGCCGCGATCACGACGTCGCCGTGCTCCAGTGAAAAGTCGGTACCCTTGAAACTGACTTCGGCACTGTTCTCCAGCTCCCCGCTTTCCAGGCCGAAGCCCTGCGGCCCCACCGGCGCCGAGAGCATCCCGCTCCATCGCTCTTTCATGTCGGACAGGGCGATGCGGTCCTGGGGACGTTTCGGTCCGGCCAGGCTGGGCCGTACAGTATCCATGTCCAGCTCGATGGTTTCGCTGAAAATGGGGTCGGGCGTGTCCTCAGTGTGGAAGAGGCCCTGCTCCTTGCAGTAGCGTTCGACGAGATCGATCGTCTCCGGGTCGCGCCCGGTGTCGGCGAGGTAGCGCAGCGTCTCCTGATCGACCGGGAAGAAGCCCATGGTTGCGCCGTATTCGGGCGACATATTGGCGAGCGTGGCCCGGTCGGGCAGGCTGAGCCGGCCCAGGCCCGGTCCGAAATACTCGACGAACTTGCCCACGACGCCCTGCTG
>DAOUHY010000265.1:0-83460 GCA_034428435.1 Caldilineaceae bacterium
ACAGAAGTCGTCAAAGTGGGCTATCATTCGATTGGTCCTCCTGGTGAGCTACCTTGGTTGATGGAGACTTCCAAAGTTATCTCACCAGGGGACTTTTTTCAAACGCTAACTAGCATAAGGCCCTAGTAGCCAGTAGCCAGTAGTCAGTGGTCAGTGGCTGCGTGTCCTCCCTTTTGGGGTGCGTTCTTGCAGTTGGGATGCTGGCATTGATTGGTGAAACGCAGTACAATCTTACCGTGTGTGCGCGCCGGCCAGAGCGTAGGTGCTGGCGGCGCGGCAGGTTTGAGGGCCGGCTGGAGGGTGTTCGTTCAGCCACGAAGCAACATTCTCGTTTGCGGAGAATTTCTAATGCAAATCACCGATCTCAAGTGCGCGATTCTGGGCGGGAGTCCGGTCGTTCGGATTACGACCGATGCCGGCATTGAGGGGTACGGCCAGGCGGAGCATTTTAAGCCCTATCTCAAGCCGCACGTGCACTTTTACCGCGACTACATTTTGGGTCAGGACCCGACGGACGTGGAGCGGGTGATGCTGCGGATTCGGAGGCTGGGGAGTTTCAAGCCGTGGGGCAGCGCGGTCAGCGCGATTGAGATGGCGCTGTGGGATATCGCAGGGAAGGCCGCGAATCTGCCGGTATACAAGCTGCTTGGCGGGAAGGTGCGCGACAAGGTGCTCGTTTATAATGGTGCACGCCGTTACCCCATGGCCGGGCAGGAGCCAGAGCACTATGCTGAGAACATGGCGCGCATGGCGGAGTCGCCGGAAGGCTTTGCCATCATCAAACAGGGGATAGGGTACCACAGCCGTATGCCGGACGAATTGGAGGGGTTCTCCTACGGGGAGCGCCTGGGGGTAAGCCACCAGACTGAGCGCGGGCTGCTGACGGAGAGGGGATTCAACCATGTTGTGGCGTGCATTGAGGCGATGAAGGAGGTGCTGGGCGACAGGGTGGGGCTGGCGCTGGACTGCGGGCCCGGTTGGACCGTGCCAGACACAATCCGGCTGGCCAAGGCGGTGGAGGGGATGCACATTATGTGGCTGGAGGACACGATTACCGGCGACTACACGCCCTATGTGCTGGCCGAACTTTACCGCGAACTGACCCGGAGCACGTCGACACCGATTCACACGGGCGAACAGATATACCTGCGCCAACACTTCAAGCCCCTATTTGAAATGCAGGCTGTCAACATCGTGGGGCCGGACCCGGCCGACATCGGCGGTATCGCGGAGCTGAAGTGGGTGACGGAATACGCAGATCTGCACGGAATCCTGATGGCGCCCCACGGGACGGGTGACGGGCTGATCGGACTGGCTGCACTGGTGCAGGTGGCTGCGACGCTGCCGCGTAACTATATTGCGTTCGAGTATCCGGTGGCGCGACAGGAATGGTGGTATGATATTGTTGACGGGCTGCCGGACCCAATCGTTGAGAACAGCTACATCACCGTGTGGGAAAGGCCCGGTTTGGGTGTCACAATAAACAAGACCGCCGCCAGCAAGCATCTGGCGCCGGAAGACAAGGATTTCTTCAACTGAATTAAGGAGCGCTGAACAATGTCCAGTCCTGACATCTATGAGAGCCTGGGAATCCGGCCAATCATCAATGCCGGCGGCCACATGACGATCCTTGGTGGCTCGGTTCTGTCGCCTGAGGTGCGTGAGGCGATGGAAGCGGCCAACACAGCCTACACGTTGATGGACGACGTGTTTGACGGCGCGGGCAAGGCGATAGCCGACATGCTGGGAACGGGAGGCGGGTTGGTTACGTCGGGGTGCTATGCTGCGCTGGTGCAGGGGGCGGCGGCAATCCTGGCCGGCAGTGATGCGGAGCGCATCCAACAGTTGCCAGATACGACAGGGATGAAAGACGAGTTTCTCATTCAGAAGCCGACCCGTTACCGGTATGATCGCAGCGTCACGGTGCCGGGGGGGAAACTGGTCGAGGTCGGCGACGCCGACAGTTGCACGCCGCAGCAGTTGCGCGATGGGATCGGTGCGCAGACGGCAGGGATTCTCTATTTCGCAGCGGGGGAACGCTTCCCGAATACGGTATCGCTGCCGGATGCGATTGATATTGCGCATGCGGCGGGCATCCCTATTCTGGTTGACGCGGCGGCGGAGATTTACCCGCTGGAGAGGATGCGGCGCGTGGCTACAAGCGGGGCCGACCTGGTCTGCTTTGGCGGCAAGTATCTGGGTTCCGGCAATTCGACCGGCATTCTGTGCGGGGATGGGGAGTATGTCAGCAAGGCGCGGCTCAACGGGTTTACGGGCTTCGAGACGGGCAACAACAGTATCGGTCGGGGTTACAAGGTGGACCGGCAGGAGGTGATCGGTACGACGATCGCGCTTCGTCACTGGTTGGAATCCGACCACGAGCAGAGGTTGCAGGTCCAGTCCGAGCGCATCGCGCAGATTTCTGCCGGTCTGGCCGGAATCCCGGATGTGAGCGCGGAAAACATGTGGCAGGCGGACGGCGAGGGCCCGTGGATGCGGCTCGACGTCAGTTGGGACGAGGAGGCGAAGGGTCGAACTGCTGAAGAGGTCTCGCAAGCGCTCCAGGACGGGTCGCCGTCGATATTCTGCCGATCGGACGAGGGAAGCCTGCACTTGGCGGTCCATACCCTGCAAGAGGGAGAGACCGAAATCGTGATGCGCCGCCTTCAGGAAGAGCTGTCCTGAGGCCATTTATTTCCAGGAAATCAACCATGTCCGACTCCGGCCCGGGCCGCCACTTTCTGCAGATACCAGGCCCGACCAATTTACCCGAGCGTGTCAAGCGCGCGCTCTCCCGCCCTACGATAGACCATCGCGGGCCTGATTGCGCCAAGATGACTCTCAGCATCCTGGAACGGCTGAAAGAGGTCTTCCAGACGGATGGACCGGTGATCATCTATCCCTCATCCGGCAGCGGAGCGTGGGAGGCTGCACTGGCGAATTCGCTTTCTCCCGGCGACAGGGTCCTGTTCGGATCCAACGGTCAGTTTTCCTCCACCTGGCAGAATGTGGCGGCTGGGGTGGGCATGACCGTAGAGGAGCTGCAGGGCGACTGGCGCTGCCCAATCGATCTGGCGGCGCTCGAGAACCGTCTCGCCGAAGACCGCGGGCGCGAAATCCGCGCGCTGGCACTTGTCCACAACGAGACGTCCACCGGCGTCGTCAACGACATCGCGGGCGCACGCGCCGCGCTGGACCGTACCGGTCACGACGCGCTATTGATGGTCGACGTAATCTCTTCGTTGGGTGCAATCGACTACAGACACGATGAATGGGGCGTGGACGTGACCATCGCCGGTTCCCAAAAAGGGCTGATGTTACCGCCTGGTCTCGGTTTCAACGCGCCCAGCCAGAAGGCGTTGGAGGCATCACATTCTGCAGGGCAGCCTCGCTCCTACTGGGACTGGGGCCGAATCCTAGAGTTCAACCGCGACGGCTTTTACCCGTATACCCCGGCCACAAATCTGCTCTTCGCCCTCGATGAGGCTCTGTCGATGCTGCTTGAAGAAGGGCTGGCGAACGTTTTCGCCCGGCACGCCCGCCTGGCGGAAGCGACGCGGCGGGCCGTGCGCGGCTGGGGGCTGGATATCTACTGCAGGGACCCAAAAGCCTATTCGAACGCCCTCACTGCCGTGTCAATGCCGGCAGGCTTCAACGCCGACCTGCTTCGCCAGGTGATCCTCGAACGGTTCGACATGTCTCTCGGCACGGGCCTGGGACAACTGAAAGGAAAGGCCTTTCGCATCGGCCATCTGGGTGATCTGAATGAGCTGACATTGGCCGGCACACTCTGCGGTGTCGAGATGGGGCTGGCGGCCTGCGATGTACCCCATCTCAGCGGCGGCGTCAGAGAGGCGCTGGCATTCCTGGCGAAGGACCCGTAACGCATCTTCGCTCTTACGATGCCCAAACAAGACAGTCAAGTAACGAGCCAAGTTGACGTCCAGCGACTGGCTCGCAGTTTGCGCGCAGCGGTTGCCGGTGAAGTCCACTTTGACGGCGCCAGCCGGGCGATGCACGCGACGGACGCGAGCGTCTACCAGATCGTCCCCCTAGGCGTGGTGACGCCGCGGAGCCGAGAGGACGTCGTGGAGGTGGTGCGCATTTGCCGGCAGCACGGCGTCTCGATCACGGCGCGCGGGGGTGGGACCTCGCAGGCCGGACAGGCGATCGGGGCGGGCCTGTCGCTGGATTTCTCGCGCTACATGAACCGAGTGCTTGACCTGGACAAGGCGGGCGCGACGGTCACGGTCGAGCCCGGGATCGTGCTGGATGAACTGAACGCGCTGCTCAAGCCGCACGGACTGCACCTTCCCTTAGACCTTTCCACGTCAAATCGGGCCACGATCGGCGGGATGATCGCCAACAACTCGGCGGGTACGCGCTCGATCATATACGGCAAGACGATCGACTACGTTGAAGCCGTCGACGTCGTCTTCAGCGACGGCAGCAGGGCAATCGCCGGGCCGCTGTCAGAGGAGGACCTTCGCTCCAAGCTGGCGCAACAGGATCTGGAGGGCGAAGCCCATCGTACTGTTCGGCGACTTGGAAGCGATCTGCAAGCGGAGATACGGCAGAGGTATCCGCGTATTCTGCGCAGAGTGGGCGGGTACAATCTGGACGAGTTCACCCCCGTGGAAGAGGATGCGAGGCCCCGAGAAGCGTTCAATCTGGCGCGGATTCTGGTGGGCTCCGAAGGTACGCTCGCGCTGACGGTGGCGGCAAAGATGCGGCTGGTTCCGTTGCCACCGCGCCGCGCCCTGTGCAGTGTAGAGTTTTCCGATTTGCTGGAGGCGATGCGCGCTACACCGGTAATCCTGGAACACAGTCCATCTGCGGTGGAGTTGATAGACCGATTCATGCTGGACAAGACGCGCGGCCGGATCGAGTACGCGCCCTTGCGGGAGTTCATCCAGGGCGACCCAGGGGCGGTGCTGCTGGTTGAGTTTTTCGGCGAATCGGGCGAAGAGCTGGAGGAGAAGGTCGGGCGCCTGGAGGCAGACCTTGGTGCGCACGGGCTGGGTGACACCATTTATCGGGCAATAGAGGCTGCGGAGCAGGCGCGCATCTGGGAACTGCGACGCGCTGCGCTAGGGCTGACGATGTCGGAGACCGGCGACGCCAAGGCGATCTCGTTCGTCGAGGACACGGCGGTGCCGCCTGAGCGCCTACACGACTATATCGAGAATTTCCAGAGGATTCTGGCGAAGTACGATACGCAGGCCGGCTTCTATGCGCATGCATCGGTCGGGCTGCTGCACATTCGTCCGGTCATCAACCTGAAGCGCGCGCAGGGTGTGCAGCGCTTCGAGGCGATCGCGGGGGAGGTGGCCGACCTGGTGCTGGAGTACGGGGGCGCGCTTTCGGGCGAGCACGGCGACGGGCTGGTGCGGGCACCGTTTCAGGAGAAGATGTTCGGTCCCGTGCTCTACAACGCTTTCTGCGAGGTCAAGTCCGCGTTCGACCCGGGCAATTTGCTCAATCCCGGCAAGATCGTGCACGCACCGGCCTTAACGTCGAACCTGCGCTTTGAACCGGCTGTCGGGCAGGTGGACGTCTGGGAGCAGGAACGCACTGACGGGATCTCGCCCGACTCAGGCCGGGCCGGCCCCGGAGAGCGTGACGGCGGGCAGGAGTACGCCACCGGGTTCGACTTTTCCGATTTTGGGGGACTGCTGCGGGCGACGGAACAGTGCACAGGCGTGGGTGCCTGCCGCAAGACTCTCACGGGCACGATGTGCCCTTCCTACATGGCTACGCGCAATGAGATTGACAGCACCCGGGGCCGTGCCAACGCCCTGCGTCTGGCGCTTTCCGGGGGCCTGGAGGCGACCGGTTTCGGCGACGAGGAGCTGCTGCCGGTCCTCGATCTGTGCCTGGAATGCAAGGCGTGCAAACGGGAGTGCCCCACCGGCGTGGACATGGCGCGCCTCAAGAGTGAGTTTCTGCACCAGTATCATTCGCGCCACGGGGCGCCGTTCAAAGATCGGGTGCTGTCGAGGGCCGACGGCATTGCGCGCTGGGGGAGCCGGCTGGCGCCGCTTTCGAACTGGCTGGCCGGGTCCGGTCCGGTTCGACGGCTGAATGAAGCAGTGTTTGGGCTGGACAGGCGGCGGCCTTTGCCTGCGTTCAGCGGACGACCGTTTACGCAGAGCTGGCGCGGGAGCAAGGCTGAAGGCACGTCTGCAGAGGCGGAGGTGGCCCTGTTCGCGGACACGTTCAACAATTACTATGAACCGGAACAGCTGGCTGACGCGGTTACCGTGCTGGAGCGCTGCGGGGCTGAGGTTAGGGTTGCGCCACAGGTCTGCTGCGGCCGGCCGCTGATATCGAAGGGTTTTCTAGATGCGGCTACACGGAAGGCCGCGGCGACAACTTCTGCCCTCCTGCCGCTGGCCGAAGATGGCGTTCCGATTCTCTTTTGTGAACCGAGCTGCTATTCGGCCGTGCAGGACGACCATCCGCGGTTGCTGCGGGGCGCAGCGCAGGAGGACGCACGCACGGTGGCGGCGGCGTGTCAGCTGGTTGAGGAGTGGGCCGGGCCGCGCTTGGCGCGGACGAAGGCAGGCCCATCCAAGGTGCTTGTTCACGGGCACTGCCATCAGAAGGCCCTTGTGGGCATGCAACCCCTGCAGCGGCTGCTTGGGGCCATACCCGATTGTGAAGTGACCGTTCTGGACAGCGGCTGCTGCGGGCTGGCAGGGCTGTTTGGATACGAGCACTATGATGTTTCGAAGTTGATCGGGGAGCGCCGATTGTTGCCGGCGGCCCGCGACCTGGGGGAGAACGAGGCATTGGTCAGCCCCGGATTCTCTTGCCGCCAGCAGATCAAGCATTTTACGGGGGTACCGTCGCAGTCGCCGGTATCGCTGCTGGCGGCTTTGCTATGACGAGGGGCGGGCCGAGCAGAAGGCCCGTGTGCACCTGTGGGCAGATGCCTGATGGCCGGAAAAAGGGCTGAACGGGGTCAATGGAGAAGCGATGGTTGGGCGGCAGATTCCGAGAGTCGGAGGGGGTCGACGTGCAGGAACATGCTGGCCGCATAGTAGTGGATCTGTGCGCGTGTAGTATACTATCGACTATTGGAGCGGCCGCCTTTTATGGTTGAATTCGCCTACCCCAACTCACTGCCCAGAACAGAAGGAAGCCTTTGAAACTCAGGTCATTTCTACCTCTGAAGACTCGGCGCGGCCTTCGCCCTGATGAGACGGCTGCGGCTGAGAGAATAGACCCTATCCACCCACAATCCCCCTTTGGAACAAGAATGAATCTGAAAGCCATTGCAATCGCCCTGCTTCTCCTGCTATCCCTTTCAGCCTGCGCCGGGGGCGAAGGGGGAGCGACGCCAACGCCGACAAAGACACCGGAGCTGGCTGCAATGGAGCAAGCCGCCGAGACTGTAACACCTCCGCCGACCAGTGCTACGGGGAGCACCGGCGCCAGTGCGGAGAGCGTACAGGCAACCGCTACGCCGGTACCGGGGGGCGTGGCGCGCTATACCGGACTGCCCCTAGCCGATCCGACTTTGCTGCAGGAGACACCGATACTCGTCTGCCTCAACAATGACGTTGACAGCCGTGCGGCCCATTACGGGCTGAACGAGGCGGACGTGACCTACGAGTATATCGTCGACGGCTTCCATCTGACCCGGCTGACCAGCATGTTTCAGAGCATCCCAGCCAAGGAGATCGGGCCGGTGCGCAGCGCACGGTGGCCCAATATCCATACCACGTACATGTTCGACGGCATTCTGGCTTGCTCCGGCGGCAGCGACGGTATCCGCTATCTCCTGAAGAACGAGGTCGGGTTCCCGTATCTGGACGCGGATTCGGAAGACCCGGAAAGCTTGACCTACTTCTACAGCATAGGCAGCAACTATCGCACGCGCTTGCGGACGAGCGTCGACAGAGTGCGCCGGTGGATGATCGACATGGCGAGGACTTGCGACGTGTCGCCGCTGCTGCCCTACTGCCTTGAGATTTTCAGTCCTTGGCTGGAAGGGCAGAAGAACAGTCCCCGGCCGGTGGAGAGAGCGAGCTTCTCCTTCAGTGGGACGCCACAGGATTTTTGGGCCGGTGAGGCGACAATCGTTCGCATTCCTTACCCTGAGAATAACGGTGTTGAATGGCGCTACGACGCGTCCAGCAGCCGGTACCTGCGTTACCAGAGCGGTGCAGTACACATGGACCAGGCCACGGGGCAGCAGATCAGCAGCGACAATGTGATCGTCGTCTTTGCGGAACACGAACTGACCAACATCGTTGAGGACAGTCTGGGTACGCTCAGTGTGAAGATCAATCTCTACGGGTTCGGAGATCTGCGGGTATTTCGGGACGGCAAGGTCTACGAAGGAACCTGGCGCGCCAACGACCAGAGCCCGCCGCGCTGGCTCGGTCCCGGCGAGCAGCCGATAACACTGAAGCCGGGCCGAACGTGGATACAGGTCGTGCGCACGAGCGACAGAATCAGCTACCAGTAGTGAAGAGCGTTGTAACGCAGCCACCGCTGGATGTCGAGGGGGCGGCGGAAGACAGCAGCGTAGAGTTCTCTGGGTTCAGAGGTCGTCAGCAACCGGCCACCAGCGACTGGAGTTCGCGCATGTTGCGGGTCAAGATTGTCTGTACTATTGGGCCGACCAGCACGGATCCCGAAGTTTTGGCGCAACTGATCGACGCGGGCATGAACGTAGCCCGTATCAACATGAGTCACGGCGACCACGAGTTCCACGCCCGCAATATCCACACGATTCGTGAGATTGCCCAAGAGCGCAACCGGCCGGTCGCGATTCTGGTCGATCTGCAGGGACCGAAACTACGTGTGGGCGAAATGCAGGCAGGGGGCGTCCCGCTGACAGCCGGTGAGGAGTTGATACTCACCACCGAAGAGATTGTCGGCGAACCTGGACTCGTGCCGATCCAGAATAAGGAGGTTCCGGCCAGCATCGAGGAGGGCCGGAGCGAATCGTCAATGCAGTCAGCGGGAGAGACGCAAGAACGGATACTGCTGGATGACGGATTGCTTGAACTGGAGGTAATTGAAGCGACCGAGACGACGGTGCGAACGCGGGTGATCGTCGGGGGCGTTTTGCAGGATCGCAAGGGAATGAACCTTCCTCAGACCAAGCTGACGGTTCCTTCAATGACCGAGAAGGACCGAGTTGACGTCGATTTCGCTCTGGAACATCAGGCCGACTGGATCGCGCTCAGCTTTGTGCGCACGGCAGCCGATGTCCAAGCGCTGCGAAAGGTGGTGCAGAGCCGGGCGCCCTTGGGACGGGCCACGCCGATCATCTCCAAGATCGAAAAGCCTGAAGCGGTGGAGAACATCGAGGAGATCATTCAGGCCTCGGACGGCCTGATGGTGGCACGGGGTGACCTGGGCATCGAGACCAGCCCCGAAGCCGTGCCGATGATCCAGAAGATGATCATCGCCCGCTGTATCGGCACTGACAAGCCGGTGATCACAGCAACGCAGATGCTGGAATCGATGATTCGCAACCCGCGTCCGACGCGTGCCGAAGCCAGCGACGTTGCGAATGCCGTGCTGGATGGGAGCGATGCCATAATGCTCTCTGGGGAGACGGCCGCGGGCAACTATCCGGTTCAGACGGTCCAGACGATGGCAAATATTGCCAAAGAAGCAGAGCGAGTGCGAAGCGTTACCCAACCACACTACCGACCCTCGCAGCAGGCAGTGGACGGCTTCTTTGGCACTGTGGCGGACAGTTCGGAGCAGGGGACGGACAAGAGTTCGGGGGGCGCGCCATCGGTAGCCGAAGCTGTCAGCCAGGCCACTGTAGCGACTGCGGAGGACGTTGGCGCGGCGGCTATCATCGCGCCGACGGCAAGGGGAGCGACGGCCAAAAAGCTGGCGCGTTTCCGCCCGTCGGTTCCCATCATCGCGGTGACGCCCAGCCACCTGGTTTACCGTCAGCTGGCCCTCTACTGGGGGGTATTCCCGTTGATGGGCCAGCGCATGAACACCATCGACGAGATGCTGGAGGACGCGGTGCGCATTGCACTGCGGGCCGGATTCGTCCAGCAGGGCGATGTTACGGTGGTGACAGGCGGGGTGGTTGGCGGCGTGCCGGGAGAAACGAATCTGATGACGGTCCGGCGCATTGCCAGGGTGCTGATGCATGGTCAGGGCGTTGGCAACCGACGTATGAGCGGGCGCGTGGTGCGGCTAAAGCCGGGACAGGACCCGCTTGAAGAGGTGTTGCAGAACCGGATGATGACGACGCAGGACATTCTGGTGGCGGAGGAGCTGAACCACGTAAGTATGGACCTGGTCTATCATGCAGGTGGATTAATCACCGCGGAATCGGCGCCCGACAGTATTGCGGCACTGGCGGCTGTGGAGTTGGGCATCCCAGCGATCCTACAGGCGAAGGGAGAGTGGGATGAACTGGAGGACGGCCAGACAGTCGTAATCGATGCCCGAACAGGGAACGTCTACGAGTGGGACCTGTAGATTGGCCCAATATTGAGAAGGTCTAGACAACTGCCGGGGGTTTGTTGCCCGATTCGGCGATGGCCCGGCGGACATCCACTCTGAGCAGCAGTGCAAGCCCCACCACAAAGAAAAGAATGATCGAGACGATCGCAGGGCGCAGGCTGCCTGTGAACTGGTTTACGAGGCCGAAGGCCAGCGGGCCCAGCCAGGAGGTGCCGCGTTCGCTGACTTCGTAGATGGAGAAGAACTCAGCCTCTTTTCCTTGCGGAATCATGTTGGCGAAGAGGCCACGGCTGACCGCCTGTGTGCCTCCCATCACCAGAGCGATAAAACCTCCCAAAATCCAGAATTCCAGTATACGGCTCTCCCCTCTGAGGCCGAGGTAGGCATAGATCACAACGATTGTCCACACGATCAGACCGATGATCAGTGCTTTTTTTGCCCCGACGCGCATAGCCAACCTGCCAAAGAGGAGTGCGCCGCCAAAGGCCACAAACTGGATCATCAGGATTATCATGGTCAGAACGTCCTGCTCGATCTCCAGCCCTCCCTGCACCAGCGGGGCAGCGGCAAAGACGGCGGCTACAGCGAATACGGTTTGAATGCCGTCGTTGTACAGTAGATAGGCGATCAGAAAGCGGACGGTGTGGGGATAGTCGGCGGCCTCCTGGAAGGTTTCCCAGAGCTGCTTGAGACCGGTTGACAGGTATGTCTCGCCGGGAGGAAGCGCCTTGGCCGTGTCGCGCGAACGCAGAAGCCTCCAGGTTACGAAGGACCAACCGAACCACCACAGGCCGCCTGAGAACAGATTTATGCGGACGGCCAGGCCGCTGTCGATACCCAGGGTGTCACGCATCAGGAAGAAGGCAAGATTGAGCGTCAGAAGCAGGCCGCCCCCGAGGTAGCCAAGCGCCCAGCCCACAGAGGAGACGCGGTCGCGGTCCTCGGGGTCGGCGATGTCGGGCAGGTAGGCGTTGTAGAAGACGATGGCTGCGCCGAAGCAGAGATTGGCGAAAATAAAGAGGAGACCTCCCAGCCACCAGGTCTGGTCGACTATAAAGAACATGAACATGGTGGCCCAGGAGCCGGCGACGGCGAAGATCTGCATCAGCCTCTTGCGCAGGCTGGAGTAATCAGCGATGGCGCCCAGAATCGGCAGGAACAAGACCTGCAAGATAACGGAGATCGAAATGCAGTAGGAGACGAATGAATAGGGCGCCATCGGAACGCCCAGAATTCGGACCAACCCATCGGCGCCGGCCGCCTGTTCGGCCAGATTAGAGACATAGGGGCCGAGGAAGACAGCACCAACGGTTGTCGAAAAGGCGGAATTGGCCCAGTCATAGAAGTACCAGCCGAGTTGCTCGCGGCGGTTGCCGGGCTCAATATCGGGCGCGGGAGGCTGATTCAGGTCAGCAGACGATTCCGTTGGCATCAGATGCTCCTTGCTGGCTGACGCGGCAAATGGGACTTCTGCGTACAGGGTCCTTAAATGTCCGCAGGTCGAGGCTCTGGCACCTGGGGTACACCATACAGGGTTTCGCCGTGGAGTTCGTCCAGGCGGACGGGGGTGATGCGGTTGCCGAGGTCAAGGCCGGAGGGCGCCTGGGCCGTCACGCGCAGGTAGTTGTCGGTCAGGCCGCTCCAGAGAAGGGAGTCGGGCTGATCGGCCAGTTGCCGGCCGCTGCCTTCCCAGAGAACGGGGCGCGTCGATCCGATAAATCGGGTCCGTTCGAGGCGGCCTGTGCGTGCAACGACCTGGTGCATGCGCTGCGAACGTTCTCGCTTGACCGACTTCGGCACCTGGTCGTCGAATCGGGCGGCGGCCGTGCCGGCGCGGGGGCTGAAGGGGAAGATGTGGGCGTGGGCAAAGCGCATCTCTTCGACGAAGCGCAGGCCCTCTTCATGTTCGGCCTCGGATTCACCGGGAAAACCGACTATCACGTCGGTAGTGATGATGAGGTCGGGGATGGCTGCGCGGGCGTCGGCGACCAGCTTGCGGAAGCTCGTTACAGTACAGCGGCGGGCCATGCGGCGCAACTGGGCGTCCGTTCCGGCCTGCAGGGGCAGATGCAGATGGGGGCAGAGACGTCCCGGCCAGCGTTGCCAGAGGTCGAAGAAGCCGTCGGCCAGTTCCCAGGGTTCCAGGCTGCTGAGGCGCAGGCGGGCGACGTCGGTGTCGGTGAGGATGGCGGCGGTCAGTTCCTTAAGATCGGTCCGCTGGCTCACGGAAAGGTCCCTACCGAAAGCACCGAGGTGGACGCCGGTGAGCACGGCTTCGCGGTAGCCGTTGCGGACCAGTGCCTGAACTTCCTGCACCACATCGGCAATGGTGCGGCTGCGGCTGTCGCCGCGCAGGGTGGTAACGATGCAGAACGTGCAGCGGTTCTGGCAACCGTCCTGGACTTTGACGAAGGCGCGTGTGCGGCCGCCGTCCTCGTCAGGGGAAGCGGTGGCGAAGGGGGTACCGTACGGTTGAATGCGGGCGAGATCTTTGGGATCGGAGAACTCTGCGCTCCAGGGCTCGAGGAGCGAGTGCAGCATCTCCTTGGACTGGTTGTCGGCGACCAGCTCGACGCCGGGAAGAGCGGCGCTCTCCCTGGGAGCGAGGGTGGCGTAACAGCCGGTCAAGGCGATGCGGGCATCGGGGTTGCACTTGTTGAGGTGGCGGGCGGCTTGGCGGCTTTTGCGGGCGGCCTGGGCGGTGACGGCGCAGGTGTTGAGCACGATCACGTGGGCGTCTTCGGGCCGGCCGACGATGCGATGACCGGCAGCGCTGAGGCGACCTGCAAGTGTGCTGTTTTCGCTGAAGTTGAGCCGGCAACCCAGCTGGTCGAGAAATACGCGCATGGTATGCTGCTTGTGGCTGGTTGCCAGCGGCCGCCCTAGGTCAGACGCAACTGGCCTTTGGTGAGGACAGGATAACACAGAAACTTTCTTACCATTTAATCACGGATCAGGTATACTCGAACCTATGAAACTGTCACTTTCAGTACGGGTCGCGGAAAGCTTCAACAACAAGCGGGAAAGCGCTATACCGTTGGAGGAGCTGGCGCGCATCGCGGCCGACGCGGGATACGAGGCCCTGTGTATGCGTGCGTCGGTTGTCGGGGTGCACAGCCCTGTGGGCACGGCGGAACGCGTTAAGGGCACGGTAAGCGAGCAGGGGTTGACCATCTCGATGGTTACGGCTGATTTTCCCGTCCCGGAGAACAGCGACGAAGGGCCGAACAGCCTGCGCAACATCACGACTTCTCTGGACCTGGCGGAGGCACTGGGCGCGGACTTAATCCGCATCTGCATGAAGAAGGAGGAGGATATCGGGCATGCGCGGCGAGCAGCCGACGAGGCCCGCGAGCGGGGCATCCGCCTGGCACATCAGAGCCACACGCGCAGCCTGTTTGAGACGGTGGAGGGGTCAGTGGCGGTGCTCAGGGAGGTGGGCAGGCCCAATTTCGGCATTATCTACGAACCCGCCAATCTGGCCCTATGCGGCCAGGCGTACGGAGAGTCGACGCTGCGCGCGTTTCAGCCCTGGCTGTTCAACGTTTATATGCAAAACCATACGCCCGAGCCGGACGGCCTGCAACCGATGGAGACGTGGACGCGGGGTATGGTCAATTCCACGCTGCGTCCGCTGGACGCGCCCGGCGGCATCGAGTTTGCGGCGATCTTCGACGGTCTGCGAACGATAGGCTATGACGGCTATGTTACGATGCACCAGGCCTTTGGCGGCGACATGACGCCGGCGGAGGCGACAAGGCGCACGGCAAAGTTTTTGGGAGGGCTGATAAGGTAGGCGCGGCACGCAACCTGCAGCGTGCCAGCCGTGCGCAGGAACTCTGTTGGCAGCAGCGATCAGCGACTCAGGCGGTAGTGTCTGAGTTTACAACCAAAGAGGGTTTTTCAATGACGAAAAGACGGCACAACGCGAATTCCGCGGCGCGGGAAGCGAGCGGCTCGAAGGACCAGTCTGCATCCCGCTCCGAGGCCGACGAGAACAACGCTTCTGCCCCTTCACTTGGAGATTCAAATACGCCTTCTACCCCAGCAGGCAGTGCCTCTAAGCAGCACGTTACTCCAAAATCCCAACCAACTGAAACCGACTCGGCGCCAGCGCAGCCCCACCCAGTTCAGCGCGCCAGCGCGTTCTCCGTGGCCCAGGAACAGTTGAATCGCGTCGCAAGAGCCATGGACCTTGACGACGATTTGCGGGCACATCTGAGTATGCCGCGCCGGGAACTGATCGTGCACTTTCCGGTGGAGATGGATGATGGCTCTTTGCGAAATTTCACCGGATTCCGAGTGCATCACAACACGGCGTTGGGGCCCACAAAAGGGGGTATCCGCTACCATCCGGACGTGACCCTGGACGAATCGCGGGCACTGGCCATGTGGATGACGTGGAAGTGCGCGTTGATGAACCTGCCGTATGGGGGCGCCAAGGGTGGTGTCATCGTCAATCCAAAGGAGCTGTCGGAGAGGGAACTGCAGGCGATGACCCGTCGCTACACGTCGGAGATCAGTCTCTTCATTGGCCCGGAGATGGACATTCCGGCGCCGGACGTGGGAACTGACGCGAGAGTGATGGCGTGGGTGATGGACACGTATTCGATGAATCGGGGTTATTCGGTGCCGGCGGTGACGACCGGTAAGCCGCTGGCCGTGGGCGGTTCTGCCGGCAGGGAGTATGCCACCGGTCTCGGCATTACATACATAACCAGGGCGATGCTTCGGCGCCGCATGGGTCTTCACATAGAGGATGCAACGGTGGCGATACAGGGGTTCGGTAATGTCGGTAGTTGGGCTGCAAGGGCAATGCATGAACGGGGCGCCAAGGTCGTAGCCGTCAGCGACGTGAACGGCGCAGTGTATGACGAACGGGGGCTTGACCCGCGCCATCTAAAGAGCTTCGCTGAAGAGACGGGGTCGGTCGTTGGCTATCCGCGCGCGGATTCTCTGACGAACGAAGAGCTGCTGGAATTGAAAGTGGACGTTCTGATTCCGGCGGCACTGGAAGGGCAGATTACAAGAGAGAATGCGGACAAGATAAACGCCCGCGTGATCGCCGAAGGGGCCAACGGGCCGACTACGCCGGAAGCCGACCGCATTCTGGAGGACAAGGGCGTCCTGATCATCCCGGATATTCTGTGCAATGCCGGCGGTGTGGTGGTCAGTTACTTTGAATGGGTGCAGGACCTGCAGGCCTTTTCCTGGGACGAGAGCGAAATCCGGCTTCAGATGAAACGCAAGCTACTGGACAACCTGGACGATGTGCTGGCGATCACTCTTCAGACCGGTCAGGACCTGAGGACGGCGGCCTACACAATTGCGATCCAGCGGATTGTGGATGCGGTGAAGTATCGGGGCATCTATCCGTAACTTGCGTTGAGGTACGACCTTCAGGTCGGGCCCACCAGCACAACAAAGTCGCGAGTGATTTCGCGATGAAAGCTATCGGGCAAGCGCGCTTAATCCCGGGCTTCGATGAGAAAAGGGATAGTTGAATCGCGCAGGGCCTCTTCCAAGTCTACAAGCTGGTCGATCGGGATTTCGTTCAGTTCGGGGCTGCGCAATACCAGGGCCAAAGCGCTGCCGTCGTGGCTGTGCCCGCTGATGCGACTGCCGTAAGCCCATACCTCGACTTCGGGCACGTGGGCGCGCAGGATGTCTTCGAGCATACGGCGATGCCTCAATTTCAGGTGCAGCCGGTCAGCCATCCCGGTCTTCCTCGATTACATTGACCAACTCCTCAACGTCAGCGACAAATTGCGGTAGCACCTCCAGCGTTCTTTCAGCGAATTGTTCGCCATATTCGTGCGCGGTTTCATTGCGCGTTGCTCGATATTCGAGCCAGCGTTCACATTCGTCGCCGCTGATCAGGCTGTGCTTGGCGGCATGGCGAAAAATGTCATTGAAAGTGAGCTGATCGGCCTGCCGGTTACTGGCGAAGTAGGGCCGAAGTTTTTTCTTGAGCAGCCGACCGCTTTGCTCCAGTACGAGCTCAAACTCCTTTACGCAGGCCTCACGGTATATTTCGTACATCACATCGCCGGCCTCATACCGCCCATGGCCGTCCCATGCGGTCTTTAGCGTTTGTATACAGTGCCTGATGTACTCCGTGCTGATGGCCATGTATTTCTCCCAAGCATGAACGAACTTTGCTGTTGGGGTAGATTCTCACCAAGAACTCCCTCGGATCACCATTTGCGCAGAGCCACATCAGTTTAAAAGATTTCACCTGACACGTGCGATTTATTTACTGACAGTTCCACTGAACATCCAGATAGCTGCGTAGAATCACAGCAGCGGCGACAGCGTCCTGCCCGGCCGAGTGTGACCCTTCTGCGGCGATCCACTCGTCTGCGGCAAAGCTGCTGAGGCGTTCATCCCAGAATACCAGGGGTACCTCGGCGCCGCGGATGTTACGTAGGGCACGCGTGAAGCGCGCTGCCCAGTTGCGGATTTTGCGCGCTTGCGGGCCTTCGCTGCCATCCATGTTGTAGGGCAGCCCGCAGACGACCAGGACGGCCTCCTCTTCTGCGTAGATTTTGGCGAGGGCGTCGAAGTCTGCGCGGCGGTTACGGCGGTGCAGCGTATGGAGTGGGCGCACGGTGAGGCGCAGTGGATCGCAAGTGGCGACACCGATCCGGGCATCGCCAACGTCCAGGGCGATGATCTTGCCCGGTGGCGTTGAAGGTCGGGGGAGGGTGGGTTGGGTCATCGGTAAGAGGAGACTACTGCCCGCTGCGTGCAGCCTCGCTCAATTCGACGCGCACCTGGATGCGACTGGCGATCTGGGGGAGTGTGGCGAACCAAGCGGGGTCCTGGTAGAACTCCGGCGCTCTGGCCAGCAACCAGTCTTCCTGCAGTCTGCTGGCTGCCTCCTCGGTATTCAGACCGGTTACGGCGCGGCTGACGGCTCTCACGTCGATAGGGATGACGTAGTTTCCGCGTGCGGTCATGGCGTAGCGCAGTGTACGGCCGGTTACGACCGTATTGGGTTCGACGGTGAAACCTATCGATTCCGCCACGAGTTGGCCGCGTTCGGGCACTTCGCTGCGCAGGGCCACCATGGCGGCCTCTTCGGATTCTGACCGGTTAATCACGCTTCCCTGGATCAGGACTCGCAGGGTGAGGTTGAGCTCGTCTGCAGGCTCATCGTTGAACTGGTCGAAGAATTGGGCAGTAATCCAGGTCAGGATGGTATCTTCGGGCATCCATTCATCCGTGCCCAGTTCCACCGACAGTCTCTCATGGGCGACTTCGCGGATACTGCTGTAGACCTGGTCAAGAAGCCTGTCCCTGTCCTCTTGGGTGACGAGACGCACGCGGGCATTGGCCCCGCCTGCGGTGGCCTCCGGATTGGTTACACGGACACGGGTGCGGAGACCGCCGGCGACTGTGGTGATCCTGTTGCTGGGTACATTGCCGAGGATGCCCGGTTCAGTCGCTTCGATTTCGACTTCGGCCTGCGTGCCTAACGGGCCGGCGATTTCAAGATCTTCGAGGATGCGGAAGTCGACGTCGTCTCCGGTGCTGGTGGAGACGATCGTACCGGCCGGGATGCGCACCGTCCCGTTGGTCTGGTTGGTAAAGACCACCTTGCCTGTGGCCAGATCCACTTCAGACCACCCAGCACCGGTCGTGGAAACGGTGCCGGTTGCTTCAACAGTCGTCTCGATCAGGCGGGCCGACAGCAGCCCTTGCTCCAGGTCGGAGACTTCGAGTTGCGGATCGGCTGTCAGAATTACGGTCGTTTCAAGTGCACGCTGGCCGGGTACTAGCGTGACCGTGGCCGCGGGCAGCACGTAGTATACGAACACGCTCAGAAATGTGACCAGGAAGAGGCCCACAAGCAGGTATCCTACGAGCTGCAGCCAGAGCGGGGTGGCGGCGTGATATCGCCTGGTAGCGCGAATACGGCGGCGGCGTATTCGGTCAAGGCTGGGACGCGCATGCAGGCTTGGATCGATCGAGCCGTTGCTTTTGCGCCAGTGAGGGGGCTCCGGGAGCCATGCGCCGGTCCGGTTAGACTGGATTTGCGGAGTGACGCCGTGTGTACGCCATCGGCGCCAGCGCGCGGCGGCTTCGCTGCCAAATACGGGGATGCCCAAGCGTTTGGCGTTCTGACGAATGGTGGGATCGCGGGTAACCAGCGCCAAGTCCTGGCCGAGGCGTTGGGACTGACGTTGCAGTAAACGCAGCCGCGGCAGGCTTTTTAACTGCGCGCAGCCGCTGGGCAGGACGACGGCCACCGCGCCGCGGCCTATGCGCGCCAGCTGCTGGCGCAAGACTTCGATTCGAATGTCGTGTTCTACGGTCAGAATCTCTGCCACAGGAATGACCCGGCCCTGGAATCAGGTTTGAAGAAGTTGGCAGGCGCTACCTACGCTCCTCCTAGCCAAGATTGGCCTCAACCCATCCGGCCACCTGACCAAGGGCTTCAGGCAGTTTGTCGGCGTGGCGCCCACCGGCCTGGGCCATGTTCGGCCGCCCGCCGCCGCCGCCGCCAACGATTTTGGCCGCGTCGCGCACGAGATTACCGGCGTGGATGCCCTTTTCGATGGCGTCGTCAGTGGCCGCGGCCACCAGCATCGGTTTTTCGTTGATGACTGAGCCGAGTACGACGACGCTGCTGCCCAGCCTGTCGCGGAACCAGTCTGTCATCTGGCGCAGGGCGTCGACGTCATTTGCTTCCACCTGCTCGGCAAGGACGGCGAGGCCGTTCAAGCGCACGGCATGGTCTAACAGGGTCTCGCTCTGCTGGCGACTTAGCTTGGCGCGCGTCTGCTCCAGTTCACGTTCGAGCTGGCGGTTGTGTTCTTGCAGCCGGTGCACTGCCTCCACCGTCTGTTCCGGCTGGACGCGCAACCCGGCGGCGACCGTTTCGAGCGCGGCCAGGCGATCGGACAGGACGGCCTGGGCGGCGCGGCCGGTCAACGCCTCGATGCGGCGCACGCCGGCGGCGCTGCTGCCTTCACTTGAAATGAGAAACGGTCCGATCTCGCCGGTGGTTCCCACGTGCGTGCCGCCGCACAGCTCCTGGGAGACGGCTTCGCCGCCGTCGCCGATCGAGATAACGCGAACGGTGTCGTCGTATTTCTCTTCAAAGAAGGCCAGCGCGCCTTCAGCCACGGCACGGTCAAAGCCGGTCCAGCGATCTTTGACCGGGTGGTTGGCTAGCACGGCTTGGTTGGCCGCCTGCTCGATGGCGCGCGGCTGGTCTGTGCTGACCGGCTGCGGGGGGGAGAAGTCGAAGCGCAGCCGGTCCGGGGCCACCAGGGAGCCTCTCTGGCGCACATGCTCACCCAGCTGGCCGCGCAGCTCGGCGTGCAGCAGATGGGTGGCGGTATGGTTGCGCATGATGTCCCAGCGGCGTTCGGTGTCGATGAGGGCATAGGCGGGATCTCCGACCTTGATTGTGCCGCTGGTGACTTCGCCCACATGGACGATCAGGCCGGGAATCGGGCGCCGCATGGAATGGACACGAAACGACCAGACAGGCCTCTGCATGTCCTCGGGGAAGTATTCGATTTCACCGGTGTCGCTGACCTGGCCGCCGCTCTCGACGTAGAAGGGCGTCTCGGGGAGGATGAGCTCGACCTGGTCACCGGCGTGAGCCTGGTCGACCGCGTGGCCGTCCTTCACGAGGCCGATGACGGTTGTCCCGGCATCCTCGGTATCTTCGTAGATCAACTGGCGCACGCCATCTTCGCCGAGAAGGTCGCGGCTTCGCAGCTTCTCCAACGTAGAAACGTAGACGGAAACATCGGCGGCGGCGCCCTGCTGGTCGCTGCCGGACTGGCGGCGCTGCTGCTCGAGTGCGGCCTGGTAGCCGGCCTCGTCGACGTCGAAGCCGTTTTCCTGGGCGATGTCGCGGGTAATGTCCAGGGGGAAGCCGTAGGTATCCCAGAGTCGGAAGGCGTCCTCGCCGGGGATTACGCGGATATTTCCGGCACGCAGACGAGCCATCAGCCCGTCGAGGAGGGAAAGCCCGGTGGTCAGGGCGCGCTGGAAGCGTTCCTCCTCGGCGGTTACGGTCTGCACAATGAAGTCCTCGTTGGCCTGTAACACCTTGTAGTGCGCACCGAACTCGGCAATGACGACGCGGCAGATCTCGGCCAGGAAGGGCTCCTCGAAACCGATCAGTTTGCCGAAGCGGGCGGCGCGGCGCAGGATCATGCGTACAACATAGTCGCGGCCTTCGTTGCCGGGCATCACGCCGTCGCTGATCAGGAAGGAGATGGCGCGCCCGTGGTCGGCGATGACGCGGTAGCCGACGAGATGCTCCTGGCGCTGGGCGTCGGAGTGATCCAGGAGTTCCTGAATGCGGTCCATGATGGGTGTGAAGGCATCGGTATCGTAGTTGTTGTCCTTGCCTTGCAGTATCGAGGCCAGGCGCTCCAGGCCGGCGCCGGTGTCTACGCTGGGCTTGGGGAGAGGGATGAGCTCGCCGCCGGGTTCGCGCTGCTCGTATTGCATGAAGACCAGATTCCAGATTTCCAGGTATTCGTCATCGACGTTGACGCCGTCGGCGACCTGGTCTTCGAGATCGCCCCAGTAGTAGTGGATTTCGGTGCAAGGTCCGCATGGGCCCACGTCTCCCATCTCCCACCAGTTGTCCTTTTTGCCGAAGCGCAGGATGCGTTCGGGGGGCGCACCGACCTTTTCCCACAACGCAACGGCCTCGTCGTCATCAGTGTAGACCGAGAACCAGAGCCTGTCGAGAGAGAGCCTTAATTCGTTGACGAGGAGATCCCAGGCAAACTGGATCGCGTCACGCTTGAAGTAGTCGCCGAAGGAGAAGTTGCCCAGCATCTCAAAGAAGGTGTGGTGGCGGGGGCTGGGGCCGACGTTTTCCAGATCGTTGTGCTTGCCGCTTACGCGCAGGCATTTCTGGGAGGTCGTGGCGCGATTGTAGCCCCGCTTCTCCAGACCGAGTAAGAGGTCCTTGAATTGCACCATGCCGGCGTTGACGAAAAGCAGCGTCGGATCGTCTGCAGGCACGATACTGCTGCTATCGACGATCTGGTGGTTCCGCTTCTGGAAATACTCGAGGAACCGTTTGCGAATTTCGAAAGTTGAAAGACTTTTCATCGGACGCCTCGCTTGGTTCGGACAGACAAAAAACGCAGTTTTGAGGACAGGAGTCAATCCCATGCCTCCAGACGTACAGACTGCTGCCGATTTTAGCAAATTCGAGGCCGATTGGGGAAACCGCGCAGGGGTCGGCTTTGAGTTCATTCCTTCCTCATCTTGGCGATGAAGCCGGTCCGCGCTAATAATGGCCACAGGTGGCGCCGAAGTCGGCATTTGCCACCATTTGCATGTACTGAAGTCGTACAGTTGTCATTCGGGTCGGACATTGAAGCATGCCTGCCATTTCGGTACGCGAACTGCGTAAGACATTTCAATTGAAGCGCAAGGCAGCAGGTCTGCGGGGGAGTTTGCGCGCGCTGTGGCGGCCGACATACGAGTCGATCGAGGCGGTGCGCGGGCTTTCGTTCGAGATGGAGGATGGGGAGCTGCTGGGCTTCATCGGACCCAATGGCGCGGGCAAGTCGACGACTATCAAGATTCTGACCGGCATATTGCATCCAAGCGGCGGCGAAGCGGAGGTATTGGGCCATGTGCCGTGGCAGGAACGGCAGGCGCTTGCCTTTCAGATCGGCTCGGTCTTCGGTCAGCGTCCTCAGCTTTGGTATCACCTGCCGGCAGTGGATACATTTTACCTGTTCGGCAAGATCTATGAGCTCGACGACAGGTCGCTAAGGCAGCGGATCTCGTTTCTGGCGGAGGCCTTTGAGATCGAGGAGCTGCTGGAGACGCCGGTGCGAAAACTGTCGCTGGGCCAACGGATGCGCTGCGAAGTTGCGGCCTCATTACTGCATAAGCCGCGCGTTCTACTGTTGGATGAGCCGTCGATCGGACTCGACGTGGTGGCCAAGCAGAGGCTGCGCTTGACGATTCAGCGCATGAATGAACTTGAAGGCGTGGGCGTATTGCTGACGAGCCACGATGCCGGTGACATCGAGACGCTGTGCAGGCGCGTGATCATCGTCAATCACGGCGAGATCGTCTATCGCGACAAGGTGTCGTCGCTAAAGCGGCGCTATCTGACGGTAAAGACTGTCGACGTGCGCTATAACGAGCAGTTGGCCGCGGATTTCAGCCTGCCGGGCGTGGAGATGGTCAAGGTGGGGCGGTACGGGGCCAAGATGCGCTTTGATACGCGAGTTACGCCGGTGGAGCCGGTGATCAGCGGCCTGGCGGCCGCGGGCAGCCTGGCTGACGTAACGGTTTCAGAGCCGTCACTTGAGGATGTGATCAGCGCAATTTACGCGCGTACGGAGGCTTAAAAGTGCGCATTAAGGAGGCAAGCGCCCTGACTGGCGAGGGTCGCGTTCGTGAACATTCGGCAGCGGCCGTGGCCGGCAAATACTGGGCCGTGTTTCGCACGCAGTTGCTGAACAGCCTTGCCTACCCGATCGACTTGCTGGGGCGAAGCCTGCTGATCGTCCTCTTCATGTGGATCTTCATGAACCTGTGGCGGATTACGTACGGCGCGATGGGCGCGAACTCAATTGCCGGGCTAACGTTGGCGGACACGATGTGGTACCTGATGATGGCGGAGGCGGTCATGTTGAGCAAGCATGACCTGTCAGAGACATTCTCTGAGCAGGTGAAGGACGGCAGCGTCGCCTATCTGCTGAACAAGCCGTTCAATTTCATCTACTATCACTTCGCCGCCGGGCTGGGCGACAGCGTTCTGGCCTTTGGCGGTAACCTCTTAATTGGCAGCGCAGTGGTCTGGCTGATGGTAGGCCCGCCGCCGGGGATAGCGGGCTGGGTATTCGCGGGTGCGGCTGTGGTCCTTTCCTGGCTGCTGGACTTCTGCTTTTCGGCGCTGATCGGCCTGAGTGCGTTTGTTGTCGAGGAAACAAATGCCTTCCGCTGGATCTACCAGAAGTTCCTGCTGCTGCTGGGCGGGGTGCTGATTCCGCTTGATTTCTTCCCGGCCTGGTTGCAGACGATTTCGCTCAATTTGCCGTTCGCCTGGATCATATACGGGCCGGCGCGTCTGTTCGTCGAACCGAGCCTGGCGCGGCTGGGGCACGTCTTCCTGCAGCAGTGCATCTGGCTGGCTGTTGTCGGCGGCATCGTTTGGGTGATTTACAGAAGGGCGGTGGCGCGGCTGGTGATAAACGGGGGTTGAGCCATGGGCCGGCAGTCCGCATTTGTTCTGGCTTTGTGGAAGACGAATCTTCTGAGCGCGATGGAGTACCGTGTCTCATTCCTGACGCAGGTGTTTGGAATGATGCTCAACAACGCCATCTATTTCGTCTTCTGGATCATATTTTTTGCCCGCTTCGAAGAGATAAACGGTTGGGATCTGGTCGACATGCTGTTCCTGTTCGGCGTCGTCGCGACCGGTTTCGGAGCCGGTACATACCTGTTCGGAAATGCGGTGCGACTGTCGTCGCTGATCGCCAACGGCCAGATGGACTACTATCTGTCGCTGCCGCGTCCCGTACTCCTGCATGCACTGGCCAGCAGCAGCAACGCGTCATCTGCGGGAGACTTCACGTACGGACTGTTCAGCTTTGGCGCCGCAATCTACTTCTCCGGTTCGTTCGGGGGCTTGATGTTACTGCGCTTTACGCTGGGCTGCCTGGCGTCAATAGTTGTACTCATCTCCTTTCTGGTCCTGGTACAGAGCCTGACTTTCTGGATTGGCAATACAAGCCTGCTGACGAGGCACGCGTTCAATGCGATTGTTACCTTTTCTCTCTATCCGATCACTCTCTTCGACGGCACGGCCAAGCTGCTGCTGTTTACGCTGATTCCGGCGGCCTTCATCGGGGCACTGCCGGCAGAGTTTGTGCGCAGTTTTGATCTGTTGCAGCTGGCCCAGATCTGCGCCGGCGGCGCGGTCTTTCTGTTGCTGTCGGTCTTCGTCTTCTACCGCGGCTTGCGCCGTTACGAGAGCGGCAGCGCGATCCAGGTGCGGATGTAGGTTGCGCTCCTCGCATTCGCTTCCAGTTCAATTGTCGACTTTTCGCCAGAATTGAAGGGCGAACAGCCATCTCATTGGACCTGCATCGGATAGAGGTCGGGGGGATTGGGGACAGATCGCTTTTTGGGGGTGCATCGCTGATTTGGAGTGGGAACAGTCAGGCGGGGAATCGGTGCCAGCGGTGGCGGGGGAATCGTTTACAGGCTTTTGGAGAAACGCAGGGCAGGCACGAGGGTGAGGAGAGAGTGGAGAGGAGCGAGGAGAGAGTGCCGCAGTGTAGTCTGCGGGGGACTGGCGGGACGTGGTTTGGCTGGACACTTTCGATTTGGCACTCGTTACGAATAGCGACACCAGGTCGGCGAGGCATGTTGTAGGAGAGGGGGCGTTGCGGGGGCGGAGCCCCCGCACAAGGGAGGGCCGACTAGGCCCGACCGCCCAGAAATGCAGTGGTCAGTAGTCAGTGGTCAGAGACGGCGCTCTGGCTGCCTCAGATTTGATCGCGGAGCGGCCATGGTTAGGTCTCTGCCAGAGGATTGCGTTAGCTCACCCCCATTTTGGGATGCACGCTTTTTGGGCAACCGTTTGCTCACGTCCCCCGATTGTGATAGCATGAGCCAGACCAATTTCGACCCAATTGACACGGGGAAGCCGTATGTCCGACTGCACCGAATGCGGAACCTGGAATCCCGACGATAAGGAAGTTTGCTGGCGCTGCCAGGCCGTATTGCCGAGACCGGTGGAGAACAAGCCGAAGCGCCGCCTGATGATACTGGGCATGCCGGTCTGGGTGTGGATTGTGGTTGGGTTGATCTTTGTCCTTCCTCTCTTTGGCCAGTGCGCGCAGCTTGGAGTCCCCGCCGGATAGTGAACAGCGACGATAAGTCTTCGGAATCGGACAGCTTTTCTCTGTTAAAGGAGTTGAGCGAGACGCCTGGCGTCAGCGGCCAGGAAGACCGGATTCGCGCGCGTGTCAGCGACCATCTGGCCCTGCTGGTTGATGAACTGCACACAGACACTCTCGGTAATCTGACTGGTCTTAAGCGCGGTAGCGATTCGTCCGGCAGGCGGGTGATGGTGGCGGCGCACATGGATGAGATCGGCCTGATCGTTACCCGATTGGAGGAGGGCTTTGTGCGCTTTGCGCCGGTTGGCGGCGTAGACCTGGGGGCATTGCCGGCTCAGGAGGTAACGGTTCACGGCCGCTCTGATCTGCCGGGGCTGATCGCCAGCCGGCCGCCCCACGTTCTCTCCCAGGAGGAGCGGGGAAAACCTTTTGCCCAAGCTGATCTTTTCATAGACGTCGGTCTGGCCGCGGACAGGCTGGCAGAGTTCGTCTCCGTTGGGGATTTCATTTCCGTCCGCCAAAGTGCAGACAGGTTGGGTAACGGGCAGGCTACCGGCAAAGCCTTCGACAATCGCGTGTCGGTTGTCGTTCTGCTGCAGGCGCTGCGCATTCTGCAGGGACGCAGCCACGCTTGGGACATTTTCGCCGTGGTCACGGTGCAGGAGGAGATCGGTCTGCGCGGGGCCAAGACGGCCGCTTTTCGGGTAGCGCCGGATGTGGGGATCGCTCTCGACGTGACCTACGCGGAGCAGCCGGGCGCGACCCCTGAAGAGTCGCTTGCGATGGGAAGCGGACCGGCCATTGGGCTGGGGCCGAACCTGCATCCCGTTTTAAGAAAGCTGCTCGTCGACACGGCCGAGCGCGACGAGATTCCCTATACGAACGAGGTTCTGCCTGGAAATTCAGGGACCGACGCCTGGGCGATGCAGGTCTCGCAGTCCGGCATTCCTACTGCGCTGATTTCGGTACCGATCCGCAACATGCACACGCCTGCGGAAACGGTCGCGCTCAAGGACATTGAACGGAGCGCGCGGCTGCTGGCTGAGACTATCTGCGAACTACCGGACGACCTGAACGCTCTGGCGCTCGACGGCGAGGCTTAGCCACCGAGGGCATCGGACGCCGGCGCGTATTGACGCACGCAAGATTTTTTGCCATGAATGAACTGCTCGAGAAACTGTCCAAGGCCCGCGGGGTGGCGGGACATGAAGGCGAGGTGCGGGCCATTCTGCGGGAGGCGCTTGCCCCGCACGTGGAGGCGTTGACGGTCGACTCGATCGGCAACCTGATTGTCCGCAAAGGAGGATCGGGCGACAGTAGAAAACACCGGGTGATGCTCGCCGCGCATATGGACGAAGTGGGCGGGATGGTTATGCGCGCCAATGCGGACGGCACGGTGAAGTTTCGCAGCGTCGGCGGCCTGGATCCGCGCATTCTGCCGGGTAAAAGGGTTCGGATTGGGGCGCAGTCGGTGCCCGGGGTGATCATGCGTGCGCCACATGCGGCGCGTTCGGGGAAGCGCGTGGCGCCGATTTCCGATCTACTGATCGACACGGGCGGCGCAGGTGGTATCGAGCCGGGCGACATGATTACATTTGAGAGCGAGTATGAGGAGTACGGACGACTCTTGAAGGGCAAAGCATTTGACGACCGGGTAGGCTGCTATGTGCTGGCCGAGCTGATGAAGGGCGATTACGAATGCGAGCTCGTCGGGGTCTTCACCGTACAGGAAGAGATTGGCTTGCGCGGCGCGGGTGTGGCTGCGTACGCGGTCGAGCCGGACGTCGCGGTAGCGCTTGAAGGCACTGTAGCGGACGACCTGCCCAAGCAGCAAGACGTCAGTCCGACGACCGAACTGGGGAAGGGTCCGTCGATTTCGGTGATGGACCGGAGCGCACATGCGGACCGGCGGCTTGTCCGCATTCTGACGGAGACCGCGACCGCCCACGACATTCCGTGGCAATTCAAGCAGCCCGGCGTCGGGGGAACGGACGTGGGTACTATTCACCTGGCGCGCGAAGGCGTGCCCGCGGTGGCCGTTGCCGTGCCCTGCCGCTATATACACACTCCTGCAGCGCTGATGGACCCGGCGGACGTGAAGAATGCGATTGAACTGATGAGCAGAGCGCTATCCGGACCCTTGGGGCGGCCGTTGGAGGCCGAGCGGAGTGAAGCATGAGAGCTTTGATTGAGGAACTGTGCGGTGTCTTCGGCCCGAGCGGGCAGGAGGAACGGATCCGGGAGGTGATCAGCGGCCAACTGGACGGGCTGGTCGATGAGATGCGGACGGACAGGCTCGGCAACCTGATCGGGGTGAAACGTCCGACCGTCAGCAGTGAAGGCGGCAAGCGGATCATGCTGGCTGCACACATGGACGAGATCGGTGTGATGGTGACGCACGTTGACGCGCAGGGGTTCTGCCGCTTCACCACCATCGGAGGCGTGCTGATGAACTCCCTTATCGGCAGCCGCGTCCAATTTGCCAATGGCGTGGAAGGCGCGTTCGGGATGGAGGGCTCGCCGCTGGCGCGCGAACGGCCGACGCCGCAGAAGCTATTTCTGGACGTGGGGGCAGACTCGAAGGAAAATGCGCGGGTTCAGGTTGGCGATACGGCCGTTTTTCGCAGTAGCTTCGGCGAGGTAGGGGACAGGTTGTTCGCTGCCAATTTGGATGACCGGATCGGGTGCGCGGTGCTTATCCAGACGCTGCGGGAGCTTGAGAGCTCCCCGCACGAAATCCTGGCCGTTTTCACGGTCCAGGAGGAAGTGGGTGTGCGCGGGGCCACGACCGCGGGCTACGGACTGGAGCCGGAGATCATTCTTGCCATCGATGTTACGGCCACCGGTGACTTTCCGCAGGCGACGCCAATGGAGGTGGCGCTGGGGAAAGGCGCGGCAATCAAGGTCATGGACCGGCGCATGATTGCCCATCCAAAGGTACGCGGCTGGCTGGAAGACACAGCGCAGGCATTCGACATCCCTTACCAATTGGAAGTGCTGGAGTTTGGCTCGACCGACGCCGCGGCAGTACAGGTCAGCCGCGCCGGCGTCCCCGCGGGGACGGTTTCCATTCCCTGCCGTTACGTTCACTCCCCCTCGCAAGTAGCCGACTACAATGACGCGCTCGGCGCGGTACGCCTGCTGGTGAACGCGCTCAGCGGAGAGTATCCCTCGTAGTCAGCATTTCGTTATCGCAAATCGAAAATCGCAGGGCGAGCCACAGATTCGGGCAGCTATGCACAAACAGATTGCAGACCGTCTGACTGCCTGGCAGGCTCATCAGTTGCGGGACCTGCCATGGCGCAGGGACCCTGCCGGCGCGCGTGATGCGTACGCAGTCTGGGTCAGCGAGGTCATGGCTCAGCAGACGCGGCTGTCTGTTGTCGTGGACTATTTCAACCGCTGGATGGAGCGGTTCCCGACTCTGGAGACGCTGGCACGCGCAGACCAGCAGGAGGTCCTGAAACTGTGGGAGGGGCTGGGCTACTACAGCAGGGCAAGGAATCTACACAGAGCTGCGCGGATTATTGCCGCTGAGTTTGGCGGTCAGTTGCCGCGGACACGGGCCGAACTGCTGTCGCTGCCCGGTATTGGCGAATATACAGCGGGCGCGATTCTCAGTTTGGCCTTCGGGCAGCACGAACCGGTTCTCGACGGAAACGCAAAACGGGTAATCAGCCGTTTGTGGGATGTTGACGCGAGGATCGAACTCCGTTCGACTGAGAGCCAGCTTTGGGGGCTTTCACGGAAGATGGTTGAGGCTGCGTCTGCGCCCGGCGCCATGAACGAAGGGTTGATGGAGTTGGGGGCAATTGTGTGCAGACGCCGCAATCCCCTCTGCGACTGCTGTCCAGTGCAGTCCTTTTGTTTGGCTCACAGGCGCGGCGTACAGGAGGAGAGGCCGGTGCGCGCCCCGGTTCAGAAAGTCCCCCATGTTGAGTTCGCGGCCGCGATAATCTGGGAAGATGTGCCTGGTCAGTCACGAATGCTGATCAGTCAACGCCCTGAGAGGGGTCTTCTCGGCGGGCTCTGGTCCTTTCCCAACGGGGCAAGAGAGGCTGACGACGAGGACCTTCAGGCGTGTGTGAGGCGTGCTGTATGCGAAAGTCTGGGCGTGGCGGTACGTGTTGGGGAGAGGGCGGCTACAGTGGAGCACGCGTTTACCCATTTCCGCATGACTCTTACGGCCTTCCACGCGCGAATCACTGCGGGAGAGCCCCAGGCTGTTGGCGTAGCCGACTGGTGCTGGACCTCGCTGGACGAGATTGAAGAGTTCCCCTCTCCCGTTCCGGATCGCAAGATTATCGCCGCTTTGCGCGACTTTGCGGAAAGCGCCTAAGCGCACACAAAGACTAAGGTAGTTCCTCTCTCGTTCGATTCTCAGGGTGAATCGCAGGTTGTTTTGCGGACGGCTTCGCAGTTGACGGGGCCCACTGGCGCTCACACTCGTTGCAGAGCCGACCGCATCCCCGCTCTACGCAGCAGGGGCAATGAAGGCAGTTTCTGCCGCTTCGTAGCTGCAAGAGGAGGCGCGGTTGGACCTCTTTGGACGACGTCAGGGTTGACTCTTGCTTGCTTGTGAACAGGGTGGAAGCAGGGTTTATGACGCACAGACAGCGTTGGGCCCTGGTTGCGGGCGTGATTCCCAGCATTGAAGCCGCTGCCTGCCGAGGACCGGGTGTATGATCAGGCGGCTGCGTCCAGTTCCTGATCGGTGGAGAGGCGGACCTGTTGACCCTGGGCACCGTAGAGCCGGGGTAGTTCGCCGTCTTCGAAGACCTCGCGACTTACCACGCAGCGGGCGACCTCTTCGCGGCCGGGTATCTCGTACATGACGTCCAGCAGGGCTTCTTCGACAATCGAGCGCAATCCCCTGGCCCCGGTGCGACGCATATATGCTTGCGTTGCGGCCGCCATGAGCGATTCCGGTTCAAACTCCAGCTCCACTTCATCCATTGCGAAGAGTTGCTGAAACTGACGAACGATGCTGTTCTTTGGACGCGTGAGAATCTCGACCAAGACCTCACGGTCGAGCGCTTCCAGACTGACCACTACGGGAACGCGACCGACAAACTCCGGGATCAGTCCGTATTGAAGCAGGTCGTCGGGCATCGCTTGCTGGAGCAGGCGGCTCTCATCGCGTCCTTCTTTCTCGAGGCGGCGGATCTTCAGTTCACGCTGGCGCTCGGCCAGGCCTTCGGGAAGCGGCAACTCGTCGATATCTTCCTCTTGCGAGGGCCGGCCGATCGGGTCCAGCTCGGCTTCGTCGTCGACGAATCCCAGTCCGGCACGGCGGCGCATCCTTCTACGCACCATTTCCGCCAGCCCGACGAATGCGCCTCCCAGAATGAAGAGGATATTGCGGGTGTCGAGCGGGATGAACTCCTGCTGGGGATGTTTGCGTCCCGTACTGGGCGGCACGTTGACTGTGGTGCCCTCGACAATTTTGAGCAGGGCCTGCTGAACGCCCTCGCCGCTCACGTCGCGGGTGATGCTTGGGTTGTCGCCTGCCTTGCGCGCGATCTTGTCGATCTCGTCGATGTAGACGATGCCGCATGCGGCCCGGTCTGCGTCCCAGTCGGCAGCCTGGAGCAGACCGACGAGCAGGCTTTCGACGTCTTCGCCCACGTATCCGGCTTCGGTGAGGCTGGTGGCATCGGCGATGGTGAAGGGAACGTCGAGGAGTCTGGCCAGAATCTGCGCCATGAGGGTCTTGCCGCTGCCCGTAGGGCCGATCAGGAGCACGTTGCTTTTGGCAAGCTCGACCAGCTCCTCTTTGGGGTCCTGAACGTCGCGCGCGGGGCGGATTTCCTCGTCGGGGCTGGGAAGGGAGTCCTTATCATCTTGCTCCTGCGCAGGTTGGTTCTCGCGCCAGCTTTGCCCTGCCGCGCGGCTGCTGCCGAATATCCGCTTATAGTGGTTGTAGACAGCGACTGACAGTACCTTCTTCGCCCGATTCTGACCAATGACATATTGATTCAGGCTCTGGACGATCTCGCGTGGGCTGGGCACGCGTTTGGCTTCAAGTCGCGCAGACCCGTTCGGGACTCCGCTCTTGCCTACCCCTTCCTCATCGAGAATTTCTACGCTGAGGCGGACACATTCATCACAGATGTGGACTTCATCGTCACCAGCGATCAGGCGCTGGGCTTCCGATTCCTCTTTGCCGCAAAAGGAGCATACATTCATCGCGTTAATGGGTACTGTCCCGTCCTATATCAGAGCACTGCCGGGGCCGCAATTTTTGAAACTTGCGGCCGCCGGTTTCCGGGATAGGCAGCCAATCGAAGCATATGTGCGGCCGCCCGATCCTAGTGTCTAGGCTATTTGTCATTATTGCCGGCTGCCTCTTCAGGAGCAGGCTCAGTGCCGTTTTCGCTAGGCACGTTGACCTGGCCGTCTACGACGGAGACGATGTCACTGCTGTCGCCGAGGACCTCGTCCACGATGCCGAAGTCGCGGGCTTCGATGGCGTTCATCCAGCGGTCGCGCTGAAAGATTTCTTCGATCTCCTGCCAAGGGTGACCGGTCTGTTGACCCACGATATGAAAGAGCTGGGTCTGAAGGCGTTCCTGCTCTCTCAAGGCGATGCGCACATCCTCGGTGTAGCCCTGTGCGCCGCCGCCGGCGGGATGCATGTGGATGGTGGCATGGGGCAGAGCATAGCGTTTGCCCTTTGTGCCGGAGCAGAGCAGGACAGTGCCCATGCTGGCGGTAACGCCGACGGCGAAGGTATGAATCGGGGTCTGAATCATCTTCATCGTGTCATAGATGGCCAGGCCGGCGTAGATGAGGCCGCCTGGGCAGTGAATAAACATCTGGATCGGTTGATTGGGGTCTTCCGAATTCAGGTAGAGCAGCTGAGCAACGATCAGATTGGCAACCTGATCGGAAAGGGGCATACCGAGAAAGATGATGCGCTCCTTCAGAAGGAGGCTGTAGATGTCGTAGGCGCGTTCACCGCGACCCGTGCTCTCGATTACCATCGGGACTATGTTCGTCGGGGAAAGGCTGCCGGGCAGACCCGGCCAGTCGTTCGATTGGGCTTGATTGTGTGGCTGCGACCCGTGGGCCGAGATCTTGTCTTCAAAAGGATTGAACATCGGGAGCTCCCCTTTTCGGCTGATGGTTGCGACGTGGACGGATCCTCAGTTCAGCCGGTGGTGTTGCCAACCGACCGTATGGAACAGTGCGCATTGTAATGGTTGCATGCGACGAGAAATGTAGTGTCCGCTCTATTCTGCATTAGACTTTCGTTTGCGAGGTTCTCAGGCGTCGGCGGACTCTTCGGTTGCCGCCTCAGGCGCGGCCGCCTCATCGCCTGGCTCGGATTCAGCTGCGGTCTCTGTTTGCGCGGAGGCTTCGGCGTCAGACTGCTCATCCTCCTGAGAATCACTCTCGCCGGCTTCGGGTTCGGGGATATCTTCGCCGCGGGCGATCGCCATGAGCAGGTTGACCGATTTTTCGCGGAGAATTTCACTTTCAATGAGTGGGCGGCTGTGTTCGGCCCGCATCATTTCGAGCATGTCGTCGCGTGCCTTTACCGCTTCCTCGTCAGCGTCTTCCGGTAGCGGGGCGGCCACATCGCCGATGTGTGCCTCGAACTCTTCTTCGCTGACAGACAGCTTTTCGCAGGATGAGAGCTCTACCAAGGCCAACTCGATCTGCAGCGACTTTTCGGCGTCTTCGCGCAGCGATTCGCGATAGTCTTCAATGGTCTGGCCGGACATCTCCAGATACTGCTCCATTCCCTGCAAACCCATCTGGCGGATGCGCATATCGAAATTGCGCACGAGGCGGTCGATCTCGAGGTCGACGGCGATGGGTGGATAGGCGAGGTCGCTGATGTCTACCAGTTCCTGCAGTACTTTCTGGGTATGCTCGGCTTCCGCTTGTTGCGCGGCCTCTTGCAACGCGTTCTCACGAAGGTCGTCGAGCAGGTCTGCGGCGGTCTCAAAATCGGGGCCGAAATTCTGCGCGATCTCGTCTGTCAGTTCAGCCGGTGTTTCGAAGGCCTGTGTCTTGTGGACTTTCACCGAAAAAAGGACGGTACTGCCGGCGTACATGCTGGGACTATCTTCGGGCCAAGCGATCTCAAAACTCTTTTCTTCGCCCGGGGACAGTCCCACCAGCTCCTCATCCAGACCGGCCGGTTCCATTGGGTTTTCCTGGTCCGGGGTTACATCCCAGTCTTCTTCATCGAAGACGACGGTATCGGTTTCGTCGCCATTGTCATCCAAGGCAACGCCTTTCAGGTCGATCGTCATCAGGTCGCCGTACTGGCTGGGACGGTCGGCCTCAACGTAATCGGCATTCTGTTCGAGGATGGCTTGGACGCGCTCCTGAATCTGTTCTTCGTCAGCCTCGACCTCCTCTTCTTCTACGCGCAAGCCGCGGTAGTCGCCCAGGCTTACCTCTGGGGGAAGGGGTATGGTGAGGTGAAAGCGGACCTCTTGCTCCATGTCAACGTTGTCAAGAGTTCCCATGAAGTAGGGTTCCAAGCCTTCCTGTTCGATGGCCTCCTTGTAGACCTCCTGCCCCAATTCGTCGACAAACTCGTTGACGATCGCTTCTCGACCTACGAATTGAAGCAAGATATGAAAGGGCACGCGTCCCTTGCGGAAGCCGGGAATGCGCACCTGTTGAGCGATTTTGCGTGCAGCCTTTCGCATTTCCCGGTCGATGCGCTCCTCAGCGACTTCGATTGTCATTGCGAGCTGGCGGCTGTCCATTGGTTCTGTGGTAACGGTCAAAGTCATCGTACCTTGCCTCTCATTGAATCTTGATAGCAGAAGCTTAAAGGGCGTCGCCGCCCAGTGTAAGAATGGTCATAAGCGGTCCGGCGGCGTAATGTTCCTTCTTCGCCCATACGCCGTATGTGTATAGGGCTGCGAGCGTGGCGGTGTAGGCGAGCACGCCGGCAGGCCCGTGTTCAGGGAAGAAGGAGACTGATATTATCACGCACAGAAAGAGATTGGAGAACAGCAAAAAGGTGGAGACAGATCTTGTACAGCGTCCCAACTTCGGCACGTCTACCAAGGCGAAGCCGCGCCACTTTCCGGGAAAGAGATCGAATGCCAAGTGAAGCGCCACGCCTGCCGCAAAGCCGGTGACGAGCCAGCCGGTCCATTCAACGGATGTAAAGGCCCACCCGGCCCATAGCAGGGCGGGCATCAGGAAGCTGTGGGTGACGATTGACCTGTGGCGAAGGCGGAAGATGCTGAACCGGTCGATGTCCGGAAAAAGGGTTCCCAGCCATGCTCCGAAAGCGAAGCAAGCAAAGCCTATCGCAACTGTCAGCAGGTCAGGGCCGGCGAAGTCGAGCACGTGGAACGTCCGCTGTTATCAATGGGCGTCCGATATCCAACTGCGCGGGGAGACATGCTGGACCCGCGCGGGATGCTACTGAATTCTGGATCGCCACCTTTCAGTATAGCACACGAAAGAGTCGACGACACAAAACGAGCAGGTTTTTTATGTGTTAACGTAGGTGAAAGTCACGGGGGTTGAACAGAGCGGTGAGGCAGGTCTGAGTCAAGTCCGTTTGAAGGCCCGCTCCAGTTCACCGGCGCTCAGCTTCAGCATAGTGGGCCGCCCGTGAGGGCAGGTGCGGGGGGCCCGACATCTTTCTAATTGGCGCACCAACTCCTTCATCTCGATGTCGCTCAGGATCTGGCCCGCCTTGATCGACGCCCGCTTGCACACCATTTTCACCAGGCGCGCCTCCAGCTCCTCCCCCACCAGGTCCCGGCTCTCTGCCAGGCCCTGCACTATCTCATCGAGGGCGCGTTCAGAGTCCTGGTTTGAAAGGATACCGGGTACGGAGCGCACGAGGAAGGTATCGCCGCCGAAATGTTCGGCGTCAAAGCCGATGGCGTTGAGGGCGTGCAGGTGTTGCGCCACCAGACCGGCGCGTGAATCGCCGACATGGAGAGTGATCGGAGTCAACAGGCCTTGTCGAGCCACACCGCCCGCTGCGCCGCGATTTTGGCGCTGGGCCATGAATTTCTCGTACAGAATCCGTTCGTGGGCGGCGTGCTGATCAATCAGATAGAGCCCCTCCGGTCCTTCGGCGACAACGTAGGTTGCGCCGGCCTGGCCCACTACGCGAAGGGGCGGGAGCGCTTGCTCATCGGGATGCGGGGACGCGTCCGGTCCGGCGGCAGCCGGAGGGTGTGAATCGGCAGGCGGCTTGTTCGGCGCGTCCAGAGGTGGGTCCACGACAGGATGGTCAACGGGAGGAAGCTCGAAAGGCATTGCTGGTTGCCTGCCGACGCCGGCGTTGAGAATCGCGTGGCGACGGGCAGACCAACCGGACTGTTGGAGGTGATCCTGATCTTGTGGTGCACTGTCTGCGGAAGGCCAGCTTGCATGTGCCTCGGCCGGTCGACCACCCTCTTGGTCCAGCCCCACGGTTGGCACACCGGCGCTGTCGATAACCGCGCGGCGCACGGTGCCTTGGACAGCACTGAAGACTTTTTTGGGATCGACGAAACGCACCTCTGTCTTGCGCGGGTGCACGTTGACGTCGACCTCTGAAGGATCCAGGTCGACAAAGAGTACCGCCATCGGAAAACGCCCGACGGGTAGCAAGGTATGATACGCCTGTACGACGGCGTGGGTGAGGCTGCGATCTTCGACGTAGCGCCTGTTGATGAACAGGTTGATCTGGGCGCGAGTGGGGCGGGTGAGGGTCAGGGAACTGACGTAGCCACTTACGAGCACCGCCCGGGGATAAGCAGATGATGCGCGGCCCGTTTGGCGAGGCAGTATATGGCCGGCAACAGGTGGAGAGACTGGAGCGGGGCCACCGGCCGCGTCAGGCATGAAATCGATTTCGTCCTCTTGCGGCGGCCGTTCCGGCTGGGAAGGGGTGTCAGCCTCGTCAGAAACGGTGGCACCCGCATGGCGGGCACCAGATTCTGGGCGCGAACGGCCAACGCCTATCATCTGCTGGACATTTTCGCGCCCGTAAATTTTGGCCAATACATCGTGAATGCGACCGGTGCCCTCGGTGAAGAAGGAGAGCTTACCATCGCTGACGAATCTGAAACGGCAGTCCGGGTAGGCTAATGCATAGCGCTGGACGATGGCGGCGATGTTGCCAGACTCGGTTGCCGGACGCCGCAGGAATTTGCGTCTGGCCGGTGTGTTGAAAAAGATGTTTTCGACGGTGACGACTGTGCCGGCGGGCAGTCCGGCGGGCTGGTCGCGGGTGACTTTTCCGCCTTCGATGCGCAGCTCCGCGCCTGACTCGTCACCGCAGCGGCGGCTCTTGAGAGTCATTTGGCTGACTGCAGCGATGCTGTAGAGGGCTTCGCCGCGAAAGCCGAATGAGGTTATGCAGTCGAGGTCTGCGGCGCTGCCCAGCTTGCTGGTAGCGTGTCGCTGCGCGGCCAGGGGCAGTTCGGCGGCGGGTATGCCATGCCCGTCGTCGGTCACCTGCAGGAGGCGCTGCCCCCCTTCTCTGATTTCGATCTGAACCTCGGTCGCGCCGGCGTCGAGGCTGTTCTCGATCAGCTCTTTGGCGACATTGGCAGGGCGTTCAACCACTTCACCGGCGGCGATTTTGGCGGCGACATCCTGGGAAAGCAACTGAATGGCCATAGTGGGGTAAGTATACCATTTATGCGCGCGATCGTTCCCCGCGCAGGGCCTCTCGATGGCGCCGGAGAGACTCTAATCTGATAATGAAGTTCTGGAAGACTACTCTGGTGCGACTTCTGGTTGACTGTGAGGAGCACTTTCGCGGACTGTGTTCACGAAGAGATGTTCTTGGCCAGCTACATCGACAATGAGTACGGCGACGGTGCAAGCCGGCGAGGCGTTGCTCGGCCGCCCTCCGCCATCGCCGGAAGGAGCAAAGGAGTAGACACCTGAGACAAGAACGTTTTTGCCCGCAGGTGCATCAACCAGCGCCGCCCGAAGGGAGATGCCGTCATAATCCGAATCGATTAGCACGGCCCGCACCTGTGCACGCCAGTCGCGAGGCAACGACACCTTTGCCTTTCCGGCCAAAATGGCCACTTGCGGGCTGTGAAACTTATCGATTCGAACTGTCAGCAGGCCTTCCGCCCGCTCACACTGGATCTGTGCACCGGATGTCGAGGTGGTTACAGATTGGTGATGGCCGTCCTTGGCGGAGTCGCCAACGCAAACACGAAGTATGCGATATCCGCTATCGGCACCAGAGCCATGAGCACCGGATCCATGCCTCGCATTGGCGCTACCGGCACCGACTGCTTGGTCAGAAGCCGGGGAGGAAGGGCGCCGGCTCAGGCGACAGGCGGTTGTACGCACGGCGCGCCAAGAGCTGTCGCAGCCGATCCAGTCACGGCCCAGCTTGCGGGCGACTGCCAGCGTGGTGCCGGAGCCGGCGAAGGGATCGAGAATCAGATCTCCGGGGCGGCTGGCAGTTTCAAGGATTCGCTGAAGCAGCCTCTCAGTCTTCTGGGTTGGGTAGTTTTCGTCCTCCCCGGGAACGGTTCCAAGTCCGGGGACATCGTCCCAGAGATTGTCGACCGGTCGCGTGAGAAGGTAGCGGTTGGGGCCGCTCTTCTTGAGGTAGTATTTTACGCCGATGTTTCCGCCCTTGGAGGCAAAAACTCTCTGCGCGTCTTCGTCGACGAGGACCTCGCCGCCGTACGGGGCGTAGAGTCGCCCTTCTTCGAAGAGGGCCTTCAGTCGCTCGAAGCTATATGTACCGGGGTCCGATGTGCGGAAGAAGCCGAGCTTGTCACGCATGTACTGCGACGCAGCGGCTTCCTCGGTGAGAACGAGTTCGCGTTTAGGGGCATTCCATGGGGGACGCCCGCGGGGCGTGCTGCGAAAGATGTGAATGGCCTGGGCACTGTGGGGAAAGTAACGGGCGTGGACTTTGGCCCCGCGCATTGTCTGACTACGCCAGAAAACCGTATTGAGATGCGACTCGGAGCCGAAAATCTCTTCCAGCAGAAGAAGTAGATGTGCCTGCATGCGGTGATCGCAGTGCAGCCAGAGGGTACCGTCCTCGTGCAAGAGCTCGCGCAGGAGGAGAAGGCGGCCGGCCAGAAACTGGAGGTATCCTTCCGGTTGCCAAACATCGTCGTATGCGGCGGCTTCGCCCAGGGTGGCCTGCCCCCTCCCACGCAAACGAATGCGGCTAGTGTATGTGCGGTTCGAGCTATATGGTGGATCCAGGTAAACCAGACCAACGCGGCCGCGATAGCCCTGGGCCAGCAGCCAGGAGAGTGCATCGAAGTTGTCGCCATACAGGAGGAGACCCTCTTTGCCGCCGTTTCGCTGTGCGTAGCTTTCCAGCTGACGCGCACGGGGCCTGGAGGGTACGGACGTCAGCCGCTTGCCAGGCCACGTCAGGCTGATCTGACCCACTTTGCGATTTGGCGGTGGGGTCTCGGCTGTCATGGCGTTCGTGAGGTCCAGTTATCGTTGTGCCGGTCGAAAATGGATCGGGGCAATCCGATAAGGTCGGGGCCAACATTGGCTGCGCCGGACAAGACCCGGCGTCCAATCGAAAGACCCGGCAGCCTGTTTGCTTGCTGCCGGGTCTCTGGCTTTGAATTCGTTTGGCCACTGCCAGGCGTTTCCTGGCAGGCCAAGCAGACGGACGGGCACCTACTTTGGGCTGTACAGGTCTTCCGAGGGCGCATCGGCATCGCGGCGGTCGGAAGACGCAGGATCCCCGAAGGGGCAGTTCAGATCCGGTCAGTATTGCCGCCGGTCATCGCGGGAACGAAATGCACTTCGCTGTCCGGCCCCACGGCTGCGCGCAGGCCGCGATTCTGGACGGCGCCGTCGACGGCGACGGTCCAGCCGGGGCGGATGCGTCCTTCGTCGATGATGCGTTCAGCAACGCCCGGGAATTGTACCTCCAGGGCTGCGACCAACTCGCGCACCGATTCGCCCTCGGCCTCGACGATCTGCTGGCCGTTGGTAAGCGAGCGCATCAACGGCGGAATCCAGACTTTGGCCACGCTCAGTCGTCTCCCGGAACCAGTTCAGCTGCCTCAGCCTCCTTGGCCCACATGGCTTCAAGGAGATTGGCGGGGGAGATCGGGAGCTTGTCCATGCGCACGCCGGTGGCCTGGTAGACCGCGTTGGCGACTGCGCCGGCAGGCGGCACGATGTTGACTTCACCCACGCCGCGTACTCCATAGGGGTGAGCGGGATGGGGGACCTCGACCATGATTGTATCGATCATTGGCAGGTCCAGGGACGTTGGCATACGGTAGTCGAGCAGACTGGCGTTGAGAAGGTGGCCCTCGTCGTCGTAGATGTACTCTTCATTGATAGCCCAGCCGATGCCCTGTGCGACACCTCCCTGCATCTGTCCTTCGACATAGGAGGGATGGATTGCCTTCCCAACGTCCTGGGCAATCGTGTAGCGCAGAATCGTGATCTTGCCCGTATCGGGATCGACTTCAATGTCGACGCACTGCGTGGAGAATCCTGGGCCGAAGTCCTGCGGATGGACCGTGGAACTGGCCATCAGGGGCTCTTCGCGCTGGACGAGACCGGCGGCCTCGGCGAAGGCGACGCTCTCGCTGCCGGCGCTGAATGTACCCTCTTCGTAGCTCACGTCACCGGCTGCGACTTCCCACTGGTCGGCGAGGCGGCTCTTCATTTCTTTCAGGAGCTGCCGGCCAAGGTTGTAGGCGGCCAGACCGGTTGCGAAGGTGGTACGGCTGCCGCCGGTAACGTCGTTGTAGGAGACCGTATCGGTATCCACAACACGGGCCTTCACCTGCTCATATTCGATATCCATGGCTTCGGCCAGCTGCATGGCTATCGAGGCTCGGGTACCGCCGATGTCGGTGGAGGCTTCGTTAAGGTTTACCGTGCCGTCGGGGTTAAGGACAGCGGTTGCGCTGGACTGGCCGCCCCAGTTGTTCCAGTAGCCGGAAGCGATGCCGCGGCCGCGGTACTTGCCTTCAAGCGGAGACTGGTAGTGTTCCGAGTCACGGATGGCTTCCACAGTCTCAATTTGGCCGATGCGGGCGTACTGCAGGCCGTCCGGCCGGCGGTCGTTCTCTTTGGCGCCGTTGAGGATGCGGAATTCGGCGGGGTCCATGTCCAACTTCTCGGCCAGCTCATCGACGACGCTCTCAACCGCAAAAGCAACGTTTGTGCCTCCGGGTGCGCGATAGGCTGCGCTACGGGGCCGGTTCACGACGATGTCGTATCCGTCCACCTGAAGGTTGTCAATGGCGTAGGGGGCCAAGCTCACGTTGGCGGCCGCGCCGACGGGTGAGCCGGGATAGGCGCCGGCCTCGTAATAGAGTTCGGCGAGGGCAGCGGAGATTTTGCCGTCTGTATCGACGCCAATCTTCACGCGGATATTGGAGCCTGAGGTGGGCCCGGTCGCGGCCAGGACGTCGGCACGACTCATCACGATTTTTACAGGTTCAAAGCCGGCCTTTTGGGAGAGTATTACGGCGACGGGCTCGACATAGACGTTGATTTTGCCGCCGAAGCCGCCCCCGATTTCGGTGGGGACCACTTTGAGTCGTGAGACCGGAACTTTCAGGATCTCACAGACCTGGCCGCGCACTGCGAAGGAGCCCTGCGTGCTGGTCCAGATTATGATCTGGCCGTCGGCGCTGTACAGGGCGGTGGCGGCGTGCGGTTCGATGTAACCCTGATGGACCGTTTCGGTGCGGTAGGTGCGGTCGACAACCAGATGAGCGCCGGCAAAACCGGCATCGAGGTCGCCGCGCTGGTGGCTGAAGACTGAGGCCAGGTTGGTCTGCTCGGTGCCGACTTCACCCATGGAATCGGTGCGCAGCGTCTCCAGTAGGATAGGCGCATCGTCGGCGAGGGCGTCGTCAACGGTCATCACCGGGGGCAGCAGCTCGTAGTCGACTTCGATCAATCCGGCGGCCTCTTCGGCGATATGTGGGGAGGTTGCGGCCACAGCCGCCACAGCATGGCCGTGGTACAGGACCTTCTCACTTGCCAGGACGTTATCGCTCAGGTATTTCAGGTTGATGGCGCCTTCGCCCAGGTCTTCGACCTTGTCTTCGGCCTCAGGCAGGTCGGCGGCGGTGACGACGGCGCGTACACCGGGCAGGGCTTCGGCCTTGCTCGTGTCGATGGATCGGATGTGGGCATGGGCGTGCGGACTGCGCAGGACGAAGCCGTGCAGCAGCCCGGTCATCTGCACATCAGCGGCGTAGACGGCTCGGCCTGTGACTTTGTCCACGCCGTCCGGCCTTACAGGGCGGGTGCCGATGACCTTGTAGCCGTTCTGACCGTTAGCGGCCAGTGTACCAGTTCCATTCTGTTTCGTACCGGCCATTTGATATCCTCCTCGGTCCTACGCGTCGTTTTCGGCCACGTCCAACACGGCTCGCACGATCTTGTCATAGCCAGTGCAGCGGCAGAGATTGCCAGCCAGCCAGAGGCGAACATCGTATTCATTGGGAGCGGGATTGTCATCGAGGAGCGCCTTGGCAGAGACGATGAATCCCGGCGTGCAAATTCCGCACTGCAAAGAGGCGTGCTCCAGGAACTTCTGCTGCAGTGGATGCAGAACGCCGTCTTCTGCGATGCCTTCGATAGTCACGACCGAGCGGCCTTCAATTTCCGGCGCCAGCACGAGACAGGAGTTTACGAGAACGCCGTCCAGGATCACGTTACAGGCGCCGCAGTTGCCGTTACCGCAACCCTCTTTGCTGCCGATCAACCCCAGATTGTCCCTTAGCGCCTCCAGTAACGTCTGGCGAGGCTCACAAAGGAAGACAGTTTCTTCGCCATTTAGTGTAGTTTCTACTGCGATTCTTTTAGCCATGTCCGTTCAGTCTCCCCAATTCGTCGACGGTCTTGGTGCCTCGTGCCCGGTCAATTGCGATCCTCAGCGCGCGTTGTGTCAGAACAGCTGACAGGTGTTTGCGCTGAGGAATCGTTCCACGCATGTCACTGATCGGTTTAGCCGCCTCCCTGGCCAGATCGGCGGCTTTGGCCAGAGTCTCTTCGGAGACCGGTTGACCGGCCAGTGCATCGCCTGCCTCCTGCACAAAGAGCGGCGTAGGGGCGACAGCGCCCAGTGCCACGCGCGCAGACTGGATAGTACTCTTGTCATCGCTCAGGACCACAGAGGCGCCGGCGCCGACGACAGCAATGTCCATTTCGTTGCGCGGGATAAAACGCAGATAGGCTGCGCCGAAGTTTGCGGGCGGTGCAGGAAATTCAAGTGCGACCAGGAACTCGCCGTTTTCGAGAACGTTGCGGCCAGGGCCTGTGCAGAAATCTTCGGCTGGGACTGAGCGGCGGCCGTTGGGGCCGGCAATATGACAGGTGACGCTGTGGGCAATGAGATTGGGAATCGAATCTGCGGCTGGAGAGGAGTTACAGAGATTACCGCCTATGCTGGCGCGTCCCTGAATCTGCGTGCCGCCTATCAGGTGCGTAGAATCGATCAGGGCCGGATAGGCATCGCGGATTGCCTGATTGGCGTTGATTGACTGGCACGCTACCGAAGCGCCCAGGGTCAGGCCATCGTCACTGATAGAAATCGCCATCAGCTCGGGGATTCGCTTCACGTCGACGACAGTGTCCAGTGCAAGGCGCCCTTCCTGAAGCTGAGCAATCAGGTCCGTACCCCCGCTCAGCGGTCGGGCCCTTCCGCCCCCGGCCGCCAGGGCCGAGACAGCCTCGTCCACACTAGTTGGTGCTACAAAATCAAATGCTTGCAAAGAACTACCTCCTCGATGGGTTCGGGTGTTGGAAACTCTATGCGCAGAGTACTAATCGAAGTCCGCTGTGGGCTACGAGGAAATCGGAAAATCACAAGGAGCCTACTCCGGTTCAGTTATACCATAAGTTCAATTGAGACAAAAACGGCCAGGCTTGATTTTGACGCAGATTCGGATCGGTTCTATTGCCCTGAGTGGGGTATGATACCGCCGACCGGTTTGTCGGCAACCGCGCCAGTTTGCGATTCGGGATAGTCTGACCGGATGAAACTGCTCTATCTTGCCCTAGCCTACTTCCTGGGCCTAGCCGCGGGACAGATTCTTTGGAACCAGGGTTGGTTTGGATGCGGCACCGGCGACCACTATTGGATCGGCGCCCTGGCCTTTGCTTCCCTTTGTATTTTGATGGACGTCATCGGCTTCGGCCGCGCCGGAGAGCCTCTGCGCTGGCCGGCTGAAGCTGGCTTTTCTCCGCCACGCAGAACCCCCTCAACCTGGTTCGCCGGCGGGATCGTTCTTGCCGGCATTTGCGGATTCTTGCGCCTCGGTTCACTCCCGCCCCAGCCTTGCCCCGGGCCATCCGATCTGGCCTACTTCAACCTGGACAGCAGAGAGAATGTCAGCCGGCTGACAACCGTGGATGGCTATGTGGCGAGCTATCCGATACTTAGGGATGGACGGCAGCGGCTGGACATCGAAGTGGAATCTCTTGAGGTCGAAGGTGAACGGAAAAAGGCCAGCGGGAGGCTTCGACTTCAGACGGACTCCGATTACCGCTTCCGCTTCGGCGAGAGTTTGAAGGTTAGAGGCCAGTTGACGGAGCCACCGATCCTGGAGGACTTTGATTACGGGGCATACCTGGCGCGCAAACAGATTCACAGCCTGATGTTACAGCCGCACGTCGAACCACAGCCGGGGATGCTGCGCGGGGGCGCCCTGCTGCAATTCGTCTATGGGATGCGCGATCGTGGGGAGAGGCTTCTGAACCGCTTGCTGCCGGAGCCGTACGCGGCGCTGGCCAGCGGAATGCTCTTGGGCATTGAAGCCGGCATACCCAGCGACCTGTACGAAAAGTTCAACCTCACTGGGACCAGCCACGTTATTGTAATCAGCGGCAGCAATGTGGCGCTCATCACCGGTGCGCTGATGGCTATGGGCATTTGGCTGTTTGGGCGACGCGGTGCAGTGTGGCCGACCCTGGCCGGGCTTGCCCTGTACACGCTTCTTGTGGGCGGCGACGCGGCGGTCATGCGGGCGGCCCTGATGGGGGGCATGTTTGTCGTGGCGACGGTGCTTGGTCGTCAGAGCACGGCACTGGCAGGCCTGGCTGCGGCGTGCTTGCTTATGACACTGTGGAATCCGCTCATGCTCTGGGACGTGGGCTTTCAGCTAAGCAGTGCGGCCACACTCGGCCTGATTTTGATGGGCCCCGCCCTTACGGAAAGCTTCACATTATTTTGGAAAAAGGCGGCAGGCGGTATACGGCGGCGGCCCTTGTCTGACAGACCCGAGGCGGACTTTCTCAGGCCGAATACAGTCGGAGACCTGTTACGTGATGGACTGCTGATGACAGTTGCAGCCAGCATTACAACCTTTCCGTTGATCGTGTACTACTTCGGTCGTCTCAGCTTGATCAGTTTGCTCTCGAATCTTCTGATTGCACCTGTACAGCCCGGGATCTTGATTTTCGGCGCCATGGCCTTGGTCGTTGGACTTTCAGGCCTGGAGCAGGCGGCACAGTATTTGCTGTTTGTACCCTACGCGAGTTTATGGTGGACGACGATGATCGTGAACTGGAGCGCGAGTTTTCAATTTGCCAGTGTGAAGGTCAACTGGTTTGGAGGCGGTGCGCTGGCTCTCACCTACGCCGCCATTCTTGGACTGTTCTGGCGTAAGCCGATGTGGGCCTATCTTCGCCTATTTTGGAGCAGGGCCGTCCGCACGACACACCGGCATCGCGGTGATACTTGGACCGGCAAGAAGCTAGCTGGGCTTGTCATCGCGATGCCGACCTGGACTTTCGGCGCATTGTCCGCGGTCGCGGGAATGCTGTGGTGGATCGCCTTGACGCAGCCGGACGGCCAGCTTCACGTGCATTTCCTTGACGTTGGGCAGGGGGACGGCATTTTCATCCAGACGCCGAGCGGACGCCAATTGTTGATCGATGGAGGTGACGACAGCCAGCAGCTTTTTGCGGAACTGGGCGCGGTGATGCCGTTTTGGGACCGGGAGATCGATTACGCGGTCGTGACCCACCCCGACTGGGACCATATAGGCGGCCAGACAGACCTGCCTGCACGTTTCAGGATCGGTCAGGCGGCTGTCAGCGAGAACACACGAGACAATGAAGATGCCCGGCTCTGGCTTACGGCATTCGGTGCAGCCGATGTGCCGGTGACAGGCCTTCGGCAGGGAGGCTGGCTGGATCTCGGTGACGGCGTTGCATTGTGGGTGCTCTGGCCGCCGCCCGAAGCGAAACTGAAGGGCCTAGACGCAGGTGATAAGAACGAGCGGTCGCTGGTCCTTAAGCTGGTATACGGTGAGTTCACAGTTCTGCTAACGGGCGATGCCGGTGAGCCCAGCGAGGAGCGGCTGCTGCACGGGGGGCAGCCGCTTGCCGCGCACGTGCTCAAGGTAGGACATCACGGGAGCGAGCACAGTAGCAGCAGGGGCTTTGTCGAGGCGGTAGGCCCTAGTGTAGCGGTAATTCAGGTGGGTGCTGAGAACCTATACGGTCACCCTGACCCTGAAGTATTGGAGATACTGGACGGACGACTGATTCTTCGCAACGACCGGGAGGGGCGTATCCACATTTGGAGCGACGGGAAGCTGATGTGGATCGAGACGGAGGAGGAAGTTGATACAGAACAATTCTAACGTAGAGGCAAGACAGCGACCTTGTGAATGTACGGACAGTGAAGGACAGCCGGACATCAAGTTCGCATTGCCTGCGTTGTTCGCTATGTATGCTGTCCCTGCACGCGGTCAGGCATCAAGAGCGTCGTCTGACCTGGCGAGGTAGAGAAGCGTGATTCCAAAGACGACGATCAAACGAAATGCTGACTGACTCCCGTTCCAGACATCGGATTGCCACATCAGGAACCACTCACCGCCGATGGTGATAAAACCTGTAAACCAGAGGATGATTCCCAAAGTCAAGCCTGCGACTGCAATGCCTTTGGCCTGATTGAAGTCCTGGACTTGATGTCTGGCGCGGAGAAGCCTCGCTCCCCCCCACCAGCAGAGCAAGGCAGTTGCAGTCTCAACGAGGATAATAATCCAGTAGAGCAGGTGGTGGAAGGCGGACGAGTTGATCGCCCGCCACATTCCCTGGTTGTCGGGGAAGGTTGTATCCATTGTGAGGACGTGAACCACAAACCAGAAGTTCGAATCGTAGTCGGTAAGGTTGTTGAACACTACAAGCGAGGTATTCAACGCGATGGCCCAGACAAGGGCTATTTTCGAGTATCTTGTGAGCATTTCTCCTCCAGACCTGTGCAAATCAGTGAGAGTCGCCCCCGCGCCTGATCCCGGAGTGGGAAAATGGGTATAGGACTGCAAGGGACTCAGTCCGGGCGTAGGTTTGGGCAAATGCCAAATCGAAACCGAGGGCGTTTACCCCTACCGGCGAGTAAGCGGGGCCAGAAAACTCATTGCCTATTTTGCGTAAGCGGGATCTCGTTGAAGTTTCGAGAGGATGTATTGCGTGGGGGGAGCAACTGCGAAAAGACTGCCGAAGCCTGTAATCCTGCCTGGTGAGGCTCTGGATCAACTGGAACCCGTGTCTACGATCTCCGATACCCTGCTCGGTGAGGGCGCGGAGAACAAGGGGCCTATATTTGTCCTACGACCACATCTTCGCCATCACCTGCGGGCGATTCAGGTAGCCGACCAGGTCTGTCGGGGCATCCAGGATCAGGTCGGCGTTGCTGAAGTTCTGCGTTGCCCCCATGCCGCAAAGGAGACCTACCTGCACAGCCCCGACTGCTTCGCCTACGCGCAACTGCAGTTCGGTATCGCCGACAACGAGACATGCCTCGGCTGGCAGATTCAACACTTCCAGAACCTTCAGGATTCCCTCACTGTTGGGGGAGGGCTTGCGAAGGTCGTCTCTGGTGACGACGGCGTCAAACAGGTTGTCGGGCAGTTCGGCGTGTTGGAAGAAGGCGTCCAACTCCTGTCGTGAACGGGACGTGATCAGCGCCACCTTGTACTGTTGCCGGAGTTCCATCAGCAATTCGGGCACGCCGTCGCGAAGAGTCTGCGTCTCGGACGGGGGGAAACCGCGCACGCGTTGCATTCGGTTTGTCAACCGGCTGGCGTCGTCGTGCAGCCTGAGCCAGGTGAGAAGGTTAATGATTACTATAGAAGGCCCTTCCATCCAAGCCATAAAGCGGCGGAAGAACTGTTCGCGCCTGTCGCTGGGCCAGAGTCGCTCCAACCGGTCAAAGCGTTGGGCAAGTTCTGTTGCCAGTGACCAGTCGAGATGGGTGAGGGTGCCGTCGAGGTCAAAGACGATACCTTCGATCCAATGTCCGCCGATCAGACCAGGGATCTGAATTTCGTTTTGCCGCTGCAAGGACTCGAATGGCTCCAGATCGCGCAGCTTGCGGAAGACATATCCCAGGAGGGCGCGGACGCTGGCGATAGTCGGGGTGATCAGGAGTACGCCCAAGAATCCGAAAACCAGCGCGGCACTGATGATACCGGTAAAGGTGACTGCGGGATGGAGGCGGACACGGCGCCCCACCAGCCGTGGGATAAGGTATACGCTTTCGACCTGGGTGATGATAACGTACAGGATCAAGACGATGATGGCGAAAGGAATATTGCCAATTGGGAGCCAGGTGGGACCCTGCATGAGGGCGACAAGCGTGCCGATTGCGCCGCTGATTCCAGGGCCGATGGTGGGTAAAAACTCAAGGATTCCGGCGAGCAGAGCCAGCGCTGCAGCATTGGGAAGGCCGACGATGGACATGATGATCCAGGTCATGAATCCGACCACAAGGCCCAGTACCAGTTGCCCGCGTAGGAAGGCCATCCAGATTTCGCCGAGTTCCTGCGTCATGCGCAGGACATCATCGCGGTACTCTGAGGGCAAAGCGTTCATCACCATGCGCTGCAACTTAATAATGTCTTTGAGCAACCAGAAGCCCAACACAAGAACGTAGATGGTGGTCAGGACTCCCGTTGTAAAGGTGGCGGCCAAGCCGAGGACACCGGTACCGGCCTGCGACAGTATGTTTTGAATGACGGTACCCAGTTGCAGCAGAAGATCGTCAATGTTGAAACTGAATCCGAAGAAGGGCAGGAAGGGTCCGGGGGCGGCCGACTGCATGTCGGTGACCATGGTTTCGAGCAGGACGAGAAGAGATTCGACTGATGAGACCACGCGGGGCACCATGATGATAGGCCCGATGATCAGTAAGAGGATAACCAGCAGGTAAACTGCAACGATTGAGGTGGCCCGGCTCCAGCCAGTGCGCTGCTGCACCCAACTCACTGGTTGGTACAGTACAAAGGTGAGCAGGAATGCGATGATCGTCGGCTGAATCATCACGCGGAAGGCGTAGAGGAGTAGCACGGCCAATAGGCCGAGAAGCGCCGATACCACTATCTTCGTGGTTGTACTCCACCGATTCGTATTCATAATGCTAAGAGATGCAGACGGGTAGACCTCAGGAGCCGCTTGCTGCTCCGCTTCTGGCAGCGAGACTCTCGTCTTGCAGTTCAGATTATCGGAAAATGGTAAATCTCGTCAATGGCCAGTAACGCACCCAAATGCGGCCCCTGATGTAGTCGCGGTGAACGGGGCCAAAGGAGCGGCTGTCGTTGCTATTGACGCGGTTGTCGCCCAGTACGAAGAATGCGTCTTCGGCCAGCGTAACGGGGCCGTAATTGGAACGGAAAGTCACAAGGCCGGGAGCCAGCCGACCGTCTTCTGCAGCGGGGAGGTCCTGGATTCCGAGCTGAATGGCTTCCCGGTCCGGAGAAGCCACTTCACGACCGTCGACCAGAAGGCGTCCCTGCTGAATCTCGACCGTCTGTCCCGGGAGACCCACGACGCGCTTGATAATCAGTGCCGGTGACCCGGGCATATCCAGGACGATAATTTCGTTGTGGCGCGGGGCATGGAAATGGTAACTTAACTTTTCCATGATCAGCCGCTCTTCCGGCAGAAGGTTGGGCTGCATACTTTGCCCGCGCACGATGGTTGCCTGGGCCAAGAAGAGATGTATGAACGCTGCCAGAAAGATGGCAGGGAAGACGATCTGTGCGAAGTCCTTGAGCGCGGAAAAGATGGATGCGGCCGTGGAGACGTTTTGCGAATCAGGGAGGGACTGCCCGGCCGCCGGACCGTCAGAGCCGGTGGATGGAAAGAGCCGGGCAGCGCCAACATGCTGCGGGTGATCCGCAGGAGGAGCGGCTGCCTGCCTTTCATCCGCAAGCAGCGCGCTGCGAGGGCTGGTTTGCTCCTCCTGATTTCGATTCGACATCTTCATCGATCGAATGAACCTACTAAGGGACTCACTGGCGGGCCGCCACCTCTCATCTGCGCGGACGGCCCCCGTTTCTCATACTGCGGTCGCGGTCGCGGTCGCGGTCGCGGCGTCCACCTCTGTCGCGGTCGCGGCCGCCGCCGCGGCGCCCACCGCGGTCGCGGTCACGAGCTTCCTCTGCACTCCAACCTTCCAATACAGCTTGCCGGCTCAACCGAATTTTGCCTGCGGGATCGATGTCGATCACCATGGTTGTGAGTTCATCGCCGACGTTGGCGATTTCTTCCACGTTATTGACCCGGTAGTCGGCCAACTGACTGATGTGTACCAACCCGTCCACGCCGGGCAGCAGGTTGACAAATGCACCGTAGGCTTCGACTCTCACCACCTGTCCGGTGTAGATTTTGCCTATTTCGACCTCTTCGGTCAGAGATTCGATTTCGCGGCGGGCCTCTTCGGCAGCGAGACCGTTAAGGCCGGAGATAAACACCGAGCCGTCGTCGTCGATATCGATTTTAACCTCGTATCGTTCCTGCAGGGCTCGAACTGTCTTGCCGCCCGGGCCGATGATCTTGCCGATCTTCTCCGGGTCGACGCTCACTGTCAGGATACGCGGCGCGTAGGGGCTTAGCTCCTCACGGGATTCGGGGAGAACCTCCAGCATCTTTTGCATTATGTGAAGGCGCCCCTGGCGGGCCTGCTCCAGCGCGATGCGCAGGATCTCGAAGTCCAGTCCTTTGATCTTGAGATCCATTTGCAAGGCAGTGATGCCATGACTGCTGCCGGCGACTTTGAAGTCCATGTCGCCGAGATGATCTTCGACGCCCTGGATATCGGACAACACCACGTAGTCCCCGGAGTCCTGGTCCTGCACCAAGCCCATTGCAATGCCGGAAACAGGGGCATCGATTGGGACGCCAGCGTCCATGAGCGCCAGCGTGCTTCCGCAGACTGAGCCCATGCTGGTCGAACCGTTACTGCTGACAGCCTCGCTCACCAAGCGCAGGGTGTAGGGGAAATCTTCAGGAATAACGGTCTGCAGGGCACGTTCGGCGAGGGCGCCATGACCGATTTCGCGGCGTTTTGGACCCCTCATGGGATAGGCTTCGCCGGTCGAATAGGGTGGGAAGTTGTAGTGATGGATATAGCGTTTTTCTTCTTCCGGCTGCAATGTGTAGAGGCGCTGGGCATCGCCCGGCGTGCCAAGTGTAGCAATTGTCAGGACGTGCGTTTCGCCGCGCATAAAGAAGCCGCTGCCGTGGACACGGGGAATGTTCCCCACCTGAACCCGGATCGGTCGTACGGTCTGGGGGTCGCGGCCATCGGGTCGGACGCTCTCGTCCAGGATGCGTCTGCGAACTGCGTCCTTGTAGAGGTTGTCCAACGTGTCGTCCACGTCTCCGGCTTCGACCTCTCCTGTTCCGATCGGTTCGGACAGGGCCTCCATGGTTTCGTCGCGGATCGCGGCGAGGCGGGACTTGCGTTCGTCACGGTCCGTTGTCCCGGCCACGGCTGTCGCGACTTTGTCACGCGCCAGCTGGTTCACCTGTTCGACAGTGTGATCGGCAGCTATGAAGACGGGATAGTCGGTATGTTTTTCTTTGCCGACGTCTGCCTGCATCTGCTGAATCGTCTGAATCGCCGGCTGCATCGATTCATAGGCCAAACGCAGCCCATCCAGCATGATATCTTCCGGGAGCTCGTTTGCGCCGGCTTCCACCATCAGGATATTGTCGGCCGTACCGGCAACCTGCAGGCCGAGAGTGCTCAACTGCATATCGGAAGCTGTCGGGTTGACAACAAACTCGCCGTCAACATAGGCGACTGAAGCTGCGCCAACGGGCCCATCCCAAGGAATGTCGCTGATTGACAGGGCAGCTGAAGCTGAGATGATCGCCAGTGGGTCGATCAGGTGCTCGTTGTCAGAACTGAGCGCGGTGAGGATGATTTGAACTTCGTTGCGCATACCCTTTGGGAAGAGCGGGCGCAGGGGCCGGTCCACCAGGCGGCAGAGGAGGATCGCCTGTTCGCTAGGCCGGCCTTCACGGCGGAAGAGGTTGCCAGGAATACGTCCGGCGGCGTAGAGTTTTTCTTCAAAATCGACGGTTAAGGGAAAGAAGCCGATTCCCGGCCTCACGCCTCTATCCATCGTGGCAGTGGCGAGGATTACCGTGTCGCCGCACCTGACGGTGACGGCGCCGCCTGCCTGCTGGGCAAGGATACCCGTCTCGATACTAAGCTCTTTGTCGCCCAAAGTCGTCGTATAGGTTTGGGCGCCTTCAAACAATCTGAATTGGTCCATCATTTTTCACCTCGAAGTGAATATTGCGCCGCTCTGCGCAAAGGTAGAGCGGGCAGGTGGGGCCACCGGTTCGTGCTGGTACCAGAACCGGCAACGCATCCGACGTTGCCGCCACCCGCATACGAATTCGCTGTTCTGAATAGCAGGCGGTGCTACTCGCTGTTCATCATCGCAACGAAATCTCTGAGCATTGTTTCGAGGTGCGGAACTGGAGGACGGAACGAAGCGATCGATCGCGAGCGCGAAGGGCTCTATCAACGATGGCTTCGGTCCATTCTCCAATGCCGGACCTCGGAGGCAGAATCTGCCTGTTACAATGCGCTGAGCACGGTGTGCATCTGCGAGCGGCTGGTGGCAGTATTTCTTTTTCGATCTGTCGCGCCGTCGAGCACGACCTAGGTATAGATCTGCCGGGGGCAGGGCACGGCCTACTGCGTAGAGGCTAAGGGGCCGTGACTTGAGAAGGCACCCGGCGAGAGCATCCATGACCGATAGGCGAAGGTATTTGCAGCCCGCTCTATCGGTGCCAATTATCGCCGTAGACCAAGCCTCTGAATCAGCTGGCGATAGCGGTTCACATCCTTTCTGGCCAGGTATGCCAAATGGCGGCGGCGTTGACCGACCAACTTCAACAGGCCACGACGCGACCCTTCATCATGCTTGTGCGCCTTCAAGTGGTCGGTCAGGGCATTGATGCGCGTGGTAAGGAGGGCGACCTGCACCTCCGGGGATCCGGTGTCCTGGTCGAAAGTCCGGTATTCCTCAATGATCTTTGTCTTTTCGTCCGTCGAAATACTCATGTGGTACTCCTGAACTCCTTTCCTTTTGGACCAGAGAATCCCGAATGCGCTGTCCAATTGTAACCATTCTCTGGAGGGCCGCCTGTTGCGTTGAGAGAGCCAAATCATCGCTGGAATACCTTGGCGCATGATCCAGCCGGTACTGAATCAGTTTAGCACATGAGCAGACGACTCCCAAACTTTCGCCGTCATGTCACTATACGTAGAACCTCGTTATGGGGTCGCGTCAGGGCCTTGAGAATCCGAAGTCGCAACAGAATGCTGGGTAGATTCCGGGTGCAGAGACATGGCTCAACAGTTATCCAAGGTTCTTTTTCGGACGCGGATTCAAGAGATTGACTGGATGGGAATACGACTGGGAGACCACGGCAAGGCGCCAGGAGAATTGACGGGGCATTGCCGTGGTGTAAGGTGCATCCCTGATTTGGGGAGGGAACGGCCTGGCGGGGAATCAGTGCCAGCGGCGGCTGGCGTTGTATAGCGTCTTTGGGCGAGACGCAGTGCAGGCGCCGGGCCCGGCCGTACGGTGGCGTCCGTCAGTTGGGGAGGGTGCGAGGGCAGGCACATGGCCGGCACCTACGGGGATCTGATGGGACTGGCGGGACGTGGTCGGGCTGGACACCTTCGATTAGGCACCTGTTACGAACATCGACACCAGGTCGACCAGGGATGTTGTAGGAGAGGGGGCGTTGCGGGGGCGGAGCCCCCGCACAAGGGAGGGCCGACTAGGCCCGACCGCCCAAAGGCGAGGAGAGAGGGGAGAGGAGTGAGGAGAGAGACGCCGTTTCTTTTGCCTCAGAGTTGATCGCGGGGTGGCAATGGTTGGTCTGCCGCCAAAAGTATACGAGTGTTCGCCCCTATTTTGGGATGCAGCCGTGGTGTCGACCTCTTGAAAACAGAATTGGCTGCCCTTATAATGGGCCTGACTTGCTGAACGGTTACTCTGCCTACTTCAAGAGTGCAAGCGGAATCACATTCTCTAACAGTTGTGCCGGCACTGGCTCTCATGCATCAGGACGGAGTCAGATTGAGGCCGGCTGGGTAGAGAGATGCCGAGCCAAGAGTTGGGTTTGCGCGCCGTTTGATTGGCGTGAACGGAGAAGACATTCATTGACTGTGTTCCAAAAAGGTGTCCATGAGGTCTGACCACAGCTTAACCGCATTGTTAAAGTCCGAAGCGGGACGCTTAGGTTTCGACTTCTGTCGAATCGTCAAGGTGGATGAAGCGGCGCATGCGGAGTTTTTTGTCCGCTGGCTCGGGCTGGGCCGGGCCGGGGAAATGGCGTACCTGGCTCGAAATCTACAGAAAAGGCGTAATCCGGCCCTGCTGGCCGAGGAGGGCCCGCCCTTTCGATCGCTTGTCGTGCTGGGCGTTGACTATCATCGCTTCGATCTGGCGCCGGAGGTTTTGAGCGACAGGTCGCGCGGCATCATCGCCCGCTATGCCTGGGGGGAGGACTATCACGAGATAATTCGTCCGCTGCTGTATGAACTGGATGGCTGGTTGCGAGTCCGGACAGGCCGCTCGACTTTGGGGAAAGGGCTGGTTGATACAGGTCCGGTACTGGAAAGGGACTGGGCGCAACAGGCCGGCATAGGCTTTACCGGAAAAAACTGCTGTACGATTCACCCAGCGAGGGGAAGCTGGGTCTTTCTGGCAACGCTCCTGGTGCCGGAGGCGCTGGCCAGCGACCCGCCTGTGGAAGCGGTTCGCTCGGCAGACTTGAGTGTGGAGGAGACACTTGCGGGCCTACCGGCCGGGGGCGATTACGGGGCGTGGCAGCTGCAAGAGAACAGCTGCGTGCCGCCTGTGAATCGTGAGAGCAGTGCTCTCGAATTCGAGGCGGATGCGCGTGCGTCTTCGCCGGTCACTTGCGGTCACTGTACACGATGCCTGGATGCCTGCCCCACCGATGCCTTTGCAGGCCCGTTTCACCTGGATCCCCAGCGCTGTATATCCTACTGGACGATTGAATCGCGCCAGCCGATTCCGCGACCGCTGCGGGGCATGTTCGGTAACCGGATTTTCGGGTGCGACATCTGCCAGGAGGTATGTCCCTGGAATCAACGGCTAGCAGAGAGGACGCCTCTGCTGAAAGGGCTGGAGGCTCAACAGGCGCGCGTCGCGCCGCCGCTGCTGGAGGGTTTCGATCGACGCCTGCCTTACTGGCTTGAGCCTGGCGCTTTCGCCGAGCGTTGGCGGCGGTCGCCGCTTAAGCGGGCAAAGCGGGCAGGGATGCTGCGCAATGTCTGCATTGCCCTCGGAAACTGGGGCGACACGGCGGCCTTTGCAGGATTGGAAGCAGCTGCGGCCGACGAATCGGCGCTGGCGCGAGGACACGCGGCCTGGGGGCTGGGTGAACTGCTGCGCCGGCACAACGATGCTCGGGCCGCGTCCTGTCTTGAATCCCAGCTTGCCGACGAAGCAGATTCGTGGGTAAGGGAGGAGATTGCCATCGCGCTCGGGCGCGGGAATGAAACTTTAGCCGCGAGCAGGCGTAGAGATGAATATAGCCGAACTGCCGGACACTGAGTTGCTTTGCATCGCTGTGTCTTCGACAAAGGAGAGCACTTATGGATATTGGACGAGCACTGACTTACTTTTCGGAGGACGAACGCTGGGTCGAGAAGACGGCCATCGGCACGGGGTTGCTTCTGATCAGTTCATTGCTCCTCGTGGCGTTGATTGGCGTTCTTGGCTACTTTATTCTGTTCGGATACCTGGTGCGTCTGCTGCAGAACGTACGAGACGACACGCATCCTGTTCTGCCTGAGTGGGATCGGTGGGGTGACGATTTGGTACGCGGGGTGAAGTTGGCCTGCGTCTATGTAGTGTGGGCTCTGCCAATCCTTTTGGTATCCGTTCCTATGTTCATCATCGGAGTGGTCGTCTCGGAAAACTTTCAGTACGTGGACGAAGACGTTGGAATGATATTCATCCTGTGTTCCCTCTGTTTGCAGTTTCTGGTTGGCATGGCTTTCCTCGTGTTCCAGCCCGGATTCACGATTGCCTTTGCCAGAAACGAAACGATCAGCGAAGGACTTCAGGTTTCCGAGATCTGGGACTGGACCCGCGACAATATAGGCAATGTTGCGATCGTCGCGATTCTCACGGTGATTGCCAGCATGATCATTACGACGGTCGGCAGTATTGTGGGACTGATTCTGTGTGTAATCGGCGCTGTCGTGACTGTGCCCCTGTCGCAGCTGATCATTTACTACTTCCAGAGTCACCTGTACGGTCAACTGGCGCGAGTTACCGGAGAGGGAACAGGGATGAGCCACATCGGGGCAATGCCGGATGTGGATCTTGACGCCGGCTGGACAGGTGAGCCTGTCGAAGAAAGCGAAGTGTCAGCCGAGATCGTCCCGCCGGAAGTGTTCGACCCACAAGCAGAGCCAGAGCCGCCGGTAGATCCTGAAATAGCGGTTGAACAGGAAGCGCCAGAAGAGTCAGAGGAGCCAGACGAAGAGATTCAATCCGAGGAGGATGGGCGGCCTGAAGAGGATGAACCGCCTTCGGAGCCGAAAGGCCAGTAGGTGCAGTAACACCCGGGGCAGAGCATCAGGTCCAGATTCAAAAAGCCCGTGCGAGACATTACAGTTTCACACGGGCTTTGTTTTGCAGTACACAGTTGCCGGCGACTGAAGGGGGGCATAGGATAGGCACCGATACGCCTCCTGGGATATGCCGGCTGTCAGTCTTCCCCCTCCGTGGCATTGTTCTCCCTGCTAGGGGGAACACGAACGGAATTCGTTAACGATCTGCACGAAATAGCGGTGCCAGCGCAGGTCGTCGGTTAGCTCGGGGTGAAAGGCCGTTGCCAGAATCGGTCCTTTGCGAACGGCCGCGATCACCGGCTCGGCTTCGTGGCCAAGGGAGGCAACGGTGGCCAGAGTCTCAACATTTTCGGCGACAGCGGTAATGGCGGGCGCGCGGATGAAGACTGCGTGAAACGGGGTATCTCCCAACGCGGGCACGTCGAGGTCGGCCTCGAAGCTGTCGACCTGGCGGCCGAAGTAGTTGCGATTGACGGTTACGTCCAGACCGCCGATCAGGGCCTGGCCGCCCAGTTTCTGGCCGGTTGCTTGCTCCGCCAGCAGAATCATCCCGGCGCAGGTACCCCAAGTGGGCCGCCCACTGTGAACCCATCGGCGCAGCGGCTCAACCAAGCCCCATCGCTCGGCCACCAGGCCCATACTGGTGCTCTCTCCCCCAGGAATAATCAATCCGTCCAAATGGTCCAGCTCTTTCGCCAGCCGGACTTCCGCGGCCTCGACGTTGAGGCGGTGCAGCATGGCGATATGTTCACGGAAGGCGCCTTGGAGCGCGAGTACTCCAAAACGAGCTTCGCTCATGTCAAGCTTCTCAGGAGGTTCATTTGGGACGTCCTTGCGGCGATCGTGATTGAGAGTGGTGGAGGTCCCCAGAAGGACCTGGCGCTAAGAGAAAAGTGATGGAGGAACCTGCATACTAGGACTCACGTTCCTCTCAGCAGAGGAAGGCACCGAACGCGGTGGCAAGAGTAAGGGAAACTCCTGCCACCGCTACTCATGGAATTGGTGACTTTGGGCGTCGCGCCCGCTACCATCCCCGCTCGGCCATCTTCTCATCTTCTGAGAGATCGGTTACGTTGATGCCGACCATCGGCGCGCCCAGGTTTTCACTCACTTCAGCCAGGATGTGAGGGTCGTTGAAATGTGTAACGGCTTGGACGATGGCATGGGCACGCTTTGCTGGATCGTCGCTCTTGAAAATGCCGGACCCGACGAAGACGCCGTCCACACCCAGTTGCATCATCAGTGCGGCATCGGCGGGCGTGGCCACGCCACCAGCCGCAAAGTTCACAACCGGCAGCCTGTTCAGCTCGGCCGTCTCCTTCACAAGTTCGTAGGGCGCCTGGATGTCCTTGGCATAGGTGAAGAGTTCGTCTGCATCCATGCTGTTGATGCGACGGATGGCGCCGTTTACGTTGCGGGCGTGACGTACGGCCTCAACAACATCTCCCGTCCCTGCCTCACCCTTGGTGCGAATCATGGCGGCGCCTTCGGCGATGCGTCGCAGGGCCTCTCCGAGGTTGCGACAGCCGCAAACAAATGGAATGGTGAAGCTGTGTTTGTTGATATGGTGGCTCTCGTCGGCAGGTGTCAGGACTTCGCTTTCGTCGATGTAATCTACGCCAAGGGCCTCCAGAATCTGCGCTTCTACAAAATGGCCGATACGTACCTTAGCCATCACCGGGATGGTGACAGCCTCCATGATCTCTTTGATCAGCCGCGGGTCGCTCATGCGCGCCACGCCGCCATCCTGGCGGATGTCGGCGGGTACGCGTTCAAGGGCCATCACAGCACAGGCGCCGGCTTCCTCCGCAATCCGGGCCTGCTCTGCCGTCACTACGTCCATAATGACGCCGCCCTTAAGCATCTGTGCCAGACCGGCCTTCACAGCGAAAGTTCCTCGCTCCACCTGACCATCTCTCTGCTGACCGTTCTTCGTACTCATGGGTCTGTGCCTCCTTTGATGCCACAACGGGTCAGTATTTTTTCTTGCTGCGCGATGAGGGTAAACGCCGCGTAAGGGTCCTGTTCGACCTCTTGCGCTTGATATTGAATTCTGTTATTGTAGTCAAAGGCCCCCTAAATTTCCAACTTCGCAAAAGCAGCGATCCCGGTCTCAAGGACTGCTCTAAAATTCGTTGAAATGGCCCGGTCGATTAAGGTGTCAGTTGGGCAACGTTTACAACTGAGGTCGGCCTACTATTGTGCACAATAACCATAGGAATTCCGGCCGTGCTTCGGCGATGATTGGTTGGTAGCCAAGGGGGTTCCCGCCCGGGGCCCTCTTAGTCAATTCAACCCCACAACAGGTTTACGGACAGCAGGGATTGCCTGCAACAGGAGGAAATGGGTATATGGATGGCATCAACTCTGGAGATACTGCCTGGATCATCGTCGCCACCGCCCTGGTGCTGATGATGACGCCGGCGCTCGGTTTTTTCTACGGCGGAATGGTTCGCCGAAAGAATATCCTCTCCACTCTCAACCTCAGTTTCATAACGATCGGCCTCATTAGCATTCAGTGGGTCATTATTGGATATACCCTGGCCTTCGGCACCAGTGTCGCCGGGTTGGTTGGCGGACTCGACTACATTGGACTGTCAAATGTCGGAGTTGAGGCGCTGGAAGGGCTGTCCATTCCCCACCTGCTGTTTGCGGCGTTCCAGATGACATTTGCCATAATCACACCCGCACTGATATCGGGGACGTTCGTGGAACGTATTCGCTTCAAAGTGTACCTGGTTTTCGCGGTCCTGTGGGCAACGCTGGTCTACGATCCGGTCTGCCATTGGGCCTGGGGCGGCGGCATCTTTGCGCGTTGGGGTGCGCTTGACTTTGCCGGCGGAACGGTTGTCCACATTACGGCCGGTTTCTCGGCGCTGGCGTTTGCAATGGCCATTCGTAAGCGCAAAGGGTTCGGGCAGGTGGCGATTGAGCCGCACAATATCGCGTTCACCGTTTTGGGGGCGGGTCTGCTGTGGGTCGGCTGGTTTGGCTTCAACGGAGGCAGCGCCCTTGCGGCCGACGGGCTAGCGGTACAGGCCCTGGTGAACACGAATACGGCGGCGGCAGCGGCGGCGGTAGTCTGGATGTTCCTGTCCTGGCGTGACAACAAGCCCAGCGTACTTGGGATCGTGACGGGAGCCGTTGTGGGCCTGGTGGCGATCACGCCCGCGGCCGGTTTCGTTACACCTATGGCGGCGCTCCTGATCGGCGCGATTGCGGCGCCCGTAAGTTACTACAGCATCGACCTCCGCGAAAAGCGAGGCCTGGACGAGAGTCTGGACGTATGGGCTTGTCACGGGATGGCGGGTACCTGGGGTGCGCTGGCAACCGGTCTGTTCGCGACGGCGGCCGTCGGCGGAACTGACGGCCTCTTCTACGGCAACCCCACGCAATTCGGCATTCAGTTGATGACAGTAATTGTGACTATCATCTACTCGTACACTATTACGTTCATTCTGACCAAGATCCTGGATGCGGTTTGGGGCCTGGCAGTTACCGAGCAGGAAGAGGAGATTGGACTGGACATCAGCGAGCATGGCGAACGCGCCTATGCGTGACTAGCGAGGCATGGTGGCGAAGGTTCGTACTTTGAGGAAGTTGAAGATTCTGAAGAAGTTGAAGATATCGAAGGCAGCGAGAACGGCGAGAAAAGTGAGGTCAGCGAAAGTAGTGAACGGGAGGACGCCTAACCTCCTTCTTGCTAAGGGGTCGTGCGACTAGCCGCACGACCCAACTCAAAATGCGGAAGGCTCCTCTTCCGATGGAGAGGAGATGAGCAATGCTCAAGAAGGTTGAGGCCTATATTCGGCTCGAAAAGCTGACTGAGGTCAGGTCAGCACTGGTGGAGATCGGCGTTCCTGCAATCGATACGGTTGAAGTGCAGGGCCATGGTAGACAGACCGGCATCAAGTTGGCCGGACGACACAGCAGCTACACCGTCGACACTTTACCGCGTCTCCGACTAACGGTAGTCGTAAGTGAGGACGACGTTGCCCGTATCGTAGAGACGATCAGAGAGACTGCGGCTACGGGGATGCAGGGCGACGGCGCCATTTATATCTGTCCTGTGGAAAACATCGTCCGGGTCAGCACTGGGGAGCAAGGCGCCGACGTTCTGGTCTATGAAGGAGATATCGACATCCAAGGAATGCTCTCGCCGCCCCCTGATCTAAGCGATTTCTTTGCCTTCTATCTGGAGAGGAAGTACAGAATAGAGGAGTGAAAGGGGCTCTCTACCTTCCCCCAGGTCAGCGGAGCTTCTTCTGACACACAGGAGCAAAGCTGTGTTCAAAAAGATCGAAGCGTACATCCGAAATGAGAAGCTGGACAGCGTCAGGCTGGCTCTGATTGAGATTGGTGTCCCCGCTATCGATACTGTCGAAGTCCAGGGGCACGGCCGTCAGAGCGGAATCAAACTTACGGGACGGCACAGCACCTACGTCGTCGACACTTTGCCGCGTATTCAGATGAATCTCGTTGTAGGTGAGGACGAGGTTGACCGGGTGGTGGAGACCATACAGAGGACGGCGGCAACCGGCACCCAGGGTGACGGCGCCATTTTCATATGTCCGGTGGAAACCATCCTCCGTATCAGCACGGGAGAGGAAGGCGACGACGCGCTCGTCTATGAGGGCGAAATTGATATCTCCGAACATCGGGTCGATCGAGATGGGTAGACTTTTCTCTCGCTAGCGGATCTTGCAGATCCAGTCGTCGAGAGGACCCCTGTTTACCCTACTGCAAGCAGTTACTCCCAAGAGCACACCTGATGGCGGGCGGCGAGTGCCGTCCGCCTTTATCGTTCATTGAGCGGGTTGCGCCTCTCCCAGTAACGCACAAACAGAGACAGTCCTATGGTCATCACGAGATAAAGAAATGCGACGACGTTGTACGTTTCGAAAAAACGGAACGTGCTGGTGGCATAGAGCCTGCCCAACTGGGTGATGTCCTGTACGCCTAGAACTGACACAAGCGCCGAGTCTTTGAGCATGGCGATAAAGTCGTTGCCAAGCGGCGGCATCACGCGCCGAACGGCCTGGGGCAGGATCACATAGCGCATGGCCTGGCCCCTACTCATGCCAAGGCTGAGCGCCGCCTCCATCTGTCCCCTTTCCACGCTCTCGATTCCTGCCCGAAAGATCTCAGCGATGAAGGCGCTGTAGCCGATTACGAGCGCAAGGATTGCGCGGCTGGTAAAGGAGAGCTGGCGAATGCTGAACTCGGCTAGCGGCGTTCCGAAGAGGCCCAGACCGAGCCCCTGCAAGGCGGTTCCCGCCCAATTGAACAGATCCACAAGGCCCGGGGCCCCCACAAAGGCGATGTAGAAGAGAATCACCAGCATGGGCACGCCGCGGATAATCTCTACGTAGAAGGAAGCAGCTTCATAGATCGGGCGATTGCGGGAGACGCGGGCCAAGCCAAAGGCCAGACCGACCATAAGGGCCAGACCAAAAGAAATCAGGCAGACGTACAGGGTCACGCCCACACCTTTGGACACGGCGTTAAAGATCAGATTGTAGTCTGCGTCGGCCAAGAGGCTCCAGAGGAGCAGCACTCCCAGGAGCAGCGCTAGCAGGAGCCAGTAGGGAAGGCGCGCGAAATAGTCGGCCGGAGAGCGCCGGGGACGGCCTTGAGGAGAGTCAGCTGCTGCCACGTGTACAGAGAGGTGTAAGAGTTCGAGCGCAGAGAGCAGGGTACATCGTCAACAGGTCTCCCTGCGCTCGAAACTGCATCAGTTCGGATCGTACAGGAAGAACCACTTTACATTCAGGTACTCGTTATAGCCGTCGGCCTTCATGGTCTGAATGGCTGCGTTGAAGGGTGCGGTCCACGTGCTGCCGGGCGTGAAGATCAGGCCGAACTCTTCGGTCGCCAGTGCCTCGCCCACGATCTTGAGCGCTTCCGGGTTGGCGCCGATATAGCCGCGGCCGGATGCAGCATCGACCAACACCATATCTACATCTCCGGCGATCAGGGCCTGGACAGATGCTCCAAAGCTATCGAGCAGTTGAATGCGGGGGTTGGCCTCGTCGCCGTCCAGAATGTCGTACACGGCAGTGTAGAAGCCGGTCGTGCCGGCCTGCGCCCCGATCAGCAGTGACCCGTCCTCAGCGAATGCTTGCGGCGTATCGAAGCGGTCCTCATCGGCGCGCACCAGCATAAACTGCTGGCTGGTCATATAGGCGTCGGAGAAGTCGACAACTTCAGCGCGTTCAGCCGTGATCGTGATGCCGTCCATGCCGACGTCGAACTGTCCTTCGGCAACGGCCTGGATCATCGCTTCCCATGAGGTGACCTGCCAGTCGACAACACAGTTGAGGCGGCGGCAGATCTCGTTGACCGCATCATATTCCCAGCCGACGGCTTCGCCGCTGCCCGGGTCGATGAAGTTGAGCGGAATGAAGTCGTTGCCCGTAACGGCAACGATTTCCGCGCCGCCCATGTCGGGCAGGCTGTCGTAGATGTCGGCGGCATTGGGATCGGTGAGGAAGAACCAGCGAGTATTCAGGTAGTCCAGGTAGCCGTCGTCCTTCATGGTGGCTAAGGCGGCGTTAAAGGGCGCGGTCCAGGTGCTGCCGGGCGTGAAGATAAAGCCGAACTCCTCGGTCGCCAGTGCTCCGCCCACGATCTTGAGCTTTTCCGGGTTGGCGCCGATATAGCCGCGGCCGGACGCAGCGTCAACCAGCACCATGTCGACGTCGCCGGCGATCAACGCCTGCACAGATGCGCCAAAGTTGTCCAACAGCTGGATGCGGGGGTTCGCTTCGTCGCCATCCAGAATGTCGTATACGGCGGTGTAGAAGCCGGTCGTACCGGCTTGGGCACCGATCAGCAGCGACGCATCTGCGGCGAACGCGTCCGCCGTGTCGAATCGCTCTTCGTCGGCGCGGACAAGCATGAACTGCTGGCTGGTCATGTATGCGTCGGAGAAGTCCACCACCTCGGCGCGTTCAGCCGTTATCGTGATGCCGTCCATGCCGACGTCAAACTGGCCTTCGGCCACCGCTTGTATCATCGCCTCCCAAGAGGTGACCTGCCAGTCGACAACGCAGTTGAGGCGGCGGCAGATCTCGTTGACGGCGTCATATTCCCAGCCGACGGCTTCGCCGCTGGCCGGGTCGATGAAGTTAAGCGGAATGTAGTCGTTGCCCGTAACAGCAACGATCTCCGCGCCGTCCATATCAGGGAGGCTGTCGTAGACAACGTTTTTCATGCCGGCGGGGGCGGGGGAACCGGCGGCAGAGTCCTGCGACTGGGACCCGGCCTCACTTTCCATCGCTGCGGGCGCGCCAGGGACACAGGCGCCCAAGGCAAGCGCCAGCAGCAGGAAGATAGGCAAGGGGCGTAATATCACCGCGAATATCTTATTCATCGTTGCTCCGTTCCAGGTTATTCACCTATTGGATTGATATGCATATTGCCGTCTTCCGAGTTTCAATGTCGTGTTTCAGACCGGCATCTGCCGCTTGGTGTGGGCGCGGCCGATTCGGGCCGTCTCCGGGTTATGGCCGCCGATCACGCGCACGCCGGCATCGATCCTTTGGAGGACATTCTCTGGGTTTGCGGGCTGGAGGAAGGCGACGCCGTTGGCCGCGCACGCCGCCTGCACGCGATCGCTTGCCTCCTGCATTTCCGGTGGGAAAGTCGGAGGGCGCCGGCGATAGCCCAGGGAGATGCTCAGATCGCCCGGCCCCATTTCCGCGAATCCGATTCCGGGGACAGCGAGGATTTCTTCGATGCGAGGCAAGGCGGCGGCCGACTCGATTTTGAGACCCAGCAACAGTTCGCCCTCCGGGTTGAGGGGCCAAGGGTCAGCTTTGTCGAGATAGTCTGCATAGTCGAGCCCCCAGGTTGCGGATGCGGTCGGCTCGGAGCCTACGCCGCGGCGCCCGGGCTGCAGCCCGTCGCCCACGCCAATACGATTGATAGGATAGCGGCAGCCTTCGACGAAGGCGGCGACCGCTTCAGGTGTCTCGGCCTGACAGAGCAGAATGCCATGAACGCCGCGGGCCAGAATCTGGCGGAACTGCCAGGCGTTGTAGCGCACGATGTCGGCCGAGGTGCCTTCAACCGGCGCCTCGACGATCACTGTGGGTGTACGGTGCCCGCTGGCGGTAGGCCCTCCTTCAACCATCCCTTGCATGTAGCTTTCCAGGCCCCCCAAATTGAAGGCGCCGTGCTCCATGCCAACGTTGATGTAGTCGGACCAGATGGCGGCATCGGTGCGGCCTTGTTCGCGGGTAAGAACGTGGCCGGTGTGCCCGCCACTGTAGTAGATAGGCTGGCCCTGGTCCAGCAGTTCGATTGCCCGATTGACTCGGTTGGCCATTTGTTATCCCCTGTGCGAGTTGGCGTGTGAAGGCTTCTTAAAGTACGTAACCTGCGTCTGACACCGTTGCGCTTCGCGCGCGGCGCGAGTGAAAGAGACGCGCTCTACTTATTTTGTTTGGGAAGTGCGACAAAAGGGTGGCTTTTCAGAGCGACTTGCTGTCAGCCGGTTCCGTTGTCACGGCACTCCACATTGAGCCATCCTGAGCGGAAAGGTTGGGCGGAGTCCGTTTCCGGGTCAAAGCGATGGCGCCAGATGCAGCCGTTGTCGTTGCCCAAGAGATGGAGTGACACAGACGTGTCCGGGCTGGTTGTGCGCACGCGATGGATGTCGTTTTCCGGCAACAGTTCGTAGAAGTCGCCTGGGCGCAGCATTTGGCGCACCGAAAGGGTCAATTTCGCGTGGGATTCAGTGCGGCCGTCGTCCTGACGGGTAAAGACCTCTTCTTCCTGCTCGCCCTTATAGAGACCCACAAGCCCCCAGGCCAGATGGTCATGCACGGGAGTCTGGGCGCCCGGTGGTACAACCAGGGCTGAAAAGGCCAAGCCGCCTTCGCCGGCCCGATAGAGCAGCCACATGCCGATGCCGCCTCCCATGCCGCTCTCAGCGGATGGCTGCTGGAACTTTTGCGGCAGCCATGTTTGGTCGGCCAACAGTTCCACGAATTCGGGACGGACGGCAGCGACGATCTTGCGCGGGTCCGATTCGCGGGCACGCGTTGTGTTTACCGCACTGATAAATTGCCGCATGTGTGTATTGTCAAGCAGCCATTCGTCGGCGTGGGGAGCAGATGGCGGTGTCAAAGTCTGCACGTGGATTTCTCCTCGAACTGCATCTGATGGAAATGGAGAAACATTGAAAGAGTCAATAGCAATGCGAGTTAACAAACTGACCTTAGTTGATCATTTTGTTGTTTCGCTTGAATCGCCTTCGAGAGGTTGAAGTGACTGAGGTACAGGAGACAGGAGTTGTGATGAACAGGGTTCTTTTCTGCTGTAAACGAAAACTCCGGCCAAAAGGGCGAGGCCTCCCGCCCCTATTATGCTGCCGGCTATTGGTGAACCGAGAAAGGAGGCAATAAGTCCCCCGATAAGCCCGACAAGCGCAAGGACAAAACCGAAGAGTTGCCCCCGCTTCAGTATTTCCTGATTGCTCAGTATGAATTCTTTGTTGATGGTTAGTACGGCTTTTTCGACCTCATGATCATGTGACTGTTGTCGCTCGAATAATTCAACAAAACGCCGGGGAAACTCCGGGTCAAGCTCTGCATATTCTTTCATAAGGGCCGGCGGAGGAATCGGCCCGGAGAATAGAGAAGCAGAGACTGAACTCCGAAGTTCCGAACTTTTTTCATTATCTTAGGTGTCTGCTATAGAGACTGCGTCGTCATCCGGAGTAGTGGCAGGGGGATTGTCCATTAAGCCAACTTTTTGCGATAAAGGAACTTACTCCTTGGCCGAAACAAATGCTCTTGACCAGGTTTGAGCGACTCTATTGCCGGTTTCAGCAATAGAGCCGACCTTGCTTCGCCCTACTGTGGGCGTTGCACCAGGCATTAGGACGGCAACTGAGCCAACCCCAAGGACAAAAGAATGAAGCCTTGTCCTTCTTGAGTTATCAAGTTCATCAAAGTGGTGGGCACCTAGTGAACCAGCCTTGTTTCTCAACTGTGGCATATCTCCTCTCCGTCCGGACGAAACTGGCACACAATAGCTTTGTCACCCTCAGTTCGATTCCGTCTCACCGTAGCGGTACTATAGCATCAGGTCTGTAAGGATCCTATCAGTTGCACTGCTGCTGGGGCGCTTTTCCAGCCGCTGCCTCAATTGCCGCCATGCTCAAACTGGGTTCTCTTCGGTGGCGTGTTTAGTGGCGAACTGAGCAAAGTAGAAGAACTCCGTCGGCTCCAGGTCGGTGCGATCACCCAGGTAACGCCGCTTCTGCTCCTCGGGGGGCATCATCTCTACCTCTGTGTAGCCATGCCGGGCCATCATGTCGCTCAACGACTGCGGCGTAAAGTCGGTCAGCATGGGCTCACCTCGGCGCGCCACGAATCCTTCCATCTTTTCGCAGAGCGTTCGCCACTCCTGAGTCATCATGTGTTTGGCGATTTTAAAATCGAAGACGATACGGCTCCCCGGTGCAGATTTTTGGGCAACCCGGTCGAGGGTATCCCGAATTGCCTCCGGCGTCAGGTAATAGGTTACGCCGAGCCAGGAGTAGAACGCCGGTTGTTGAGAGTTGAAGCCCGCTTTTTCCATTTCCTCATCCAACCGGTCGACCTCAAAGTCGACTGGTACAAAGGTGAGATTGTCAGGAATGCTCCCGTTTGCCTTCAGAATGCGCTGCCTTTTTACCTCCTGCGTAGCCGGGTGGTCCACTTCGAAGACGCGCACTTTGTCGGCCAGATCTTTGCGGCGCAGGGCGAAAGTATCGTGGCCGGCACCGAGAATCACATACTGTTCAGTGCCTGATTCGACTGCCTCAACCAGCTGGTCCTCCGTATAGCGGGAACGCAGAACAACTGCAGGATAGACGGGGCGGTAGACGCCCAGGATCACATCGCCGACAAGCCATTTGAGCGGCCTGTATTTTGCGACCGCATGCCAGAAGGGTGTCAGCATTTGCATTGCGAAAGTATCTTCAAAGATGTGCGGCGGGTCGTGCCAGCGCAGGTGCACGGCGCGGATGGTCGCGACCAGAACGGCTGTCTTGCTCGTGTCTTTTGAGCGGCTGCGAGGTGTATTTTCCGAGTTAGTCATGGTTTGATATCTCCGTGGCTGAGCGGCCTCGGCGGCAGTAGTTCAGTACCTTTTGGGCGAGAGCTGATCAGATTTCCATCCCTCGGGGCGGAATGGTATCAGGAGATAGTTTCATAGTAACATACAGGTCGTGCTGGTTTCAAACCATAGCAGATTTTGAAGTGTTGCCGGGAACAGGGGTCTTGTCTTCGAATGAGCCTTTTATTCGGGGGCGACCTATCGCGAGGAGAGCGATCGATGAACAACATTCCGCAGAGGGGAGTTGGTAGTACAGGGACATCAGTGACCGAGTTTGGGCTGGGAACGGCGCCTCTAGGTGACCTGTTCGAGGTGCTTGAAGAAGGTGCGGCGCAGGGTGTATTGCAGACGGCCTGGGATGTCGGCGTGCGGTTCTTTGATACGTCGCCATTCTACGGCAATGGCAAGAGCGAACACCGCGTCGGCCACTTCCTGCGACAGAAACCACGGGACGAGTACGTACTCTCCACCAAAGTTGGGCGTGTGTTCCGGCCGGCGCACGATCTTGCCACTTTCGATCCCGGCCCTTTCATCGGGGCGCTGCCGTTTGAATTCAGCGTCGATTACAGCTACGACGGCATCATGCGTTCTTACGAAGACAGCCTGCAGCGGCTCAGCCTACCCAATGTGGATCTGCTGGTGATTCACGACCTGGACTTTTACTTCTACGAAACCGAGGCCCGCGTAAACGCGTATCTCAATCAACTGTTTACGAGCGGATGGCGTGCTCTTGACGAGCTGCGCAGCCACGGTCTGATAAAGGGGGTGGGCGCGGGCATAAACGAGTTGGGGATGATTCCACGCTTTCTCGATCTTGTCGAGCTTGACTTCTTTCTGGTCGCCTACGGCTATAACTTGCTGACGCAGGAGATGTTGGAGGAGGAGTTCCCCCTTTGCGAGCAGAGGGGAATCAGTGTCGTAATCGGGGCGGTGTTCGCTTCGGGGATTCTGGCAACCGGCGCGGTGCCGGGCGCCATGTACTTCTACGCACCTGCCTCACAGGCGATGATGGAGAGGACGGAACGGATCGAGCAGGTATGCCAGCGACACCAGACGCCGCTGCCCTGCGCTGCGTTGCAGTTTTTGCTGGCCAACCCGGTCGTGTCTGCCATCATTCCCGGCGCGGTCGAAGCAGCACATGTACAAGCGAACTACAGCCTGCTTCAGAGGCCAATCCCGGCGGATTTGTGGAAGGAACTGAAAGCCGAGGGGCTACTCAGGGAGGATGCTCCCACTCCCTAAGCGTCTAGGGAACAACGGAAAGCAGCTGGACGGAGGCGTTGCTCACCCATTCAAGTACCGCGCTGGGATAGACGCCGATCCAGAGCGTGGCGAGAGTACAGATCAGGAGACTGGTCTGTAAAGCCATTGGGACATCGAGAGTCTCGCCTTCACCTTCGCTGGTAAAGAACATCTCCCTAACTACGCGCAGATAGTAGAAGGCAGCAATGCCGGCATTGATCATACCAATTCCGGCCAGCCAGAAGTACTGACGCTGGATGGCGGCGCCGAAGACATAAAACTTGCCGAAGAAGCCGCCTGTGAGGGGAATCCCGGTCAGACTGAGCAGGAAGATGGTAAACATTACAGCCAGCCAGGGCGCTCGATTTATAAGACCACGGTAGGCGCTGATATGCGTGCTGTCGACCGTCTCCTCCAGCGCCATGACCACGAGAAATGCGCCGACGTTGGTAAACAGATAGGCGAAGAGATAGAGCAGGACGCCGTTGAGGCCATCCATCGCACTGGGCGAAGAGGAAGTTACGGCAACCAACCCCATCAGGATGTAGCCGGCCTGGGCCACGGAACTGTATGCGATCATGCGCTTGACGCTGTTCTGTCGCAGCGCGGCGAGATTGCCCATCGTCATGGTGATGATGCTGAAAGCAGCTAGGACAGGCACCCAGTTAACTTCGAATGAGGCCATAGCTACGATGAAGAAACGGGCCAGCACCGCGAAGGCCGCGGCCTTTGAGGCGGTGGACAGATAGGTGGCGACAGGCGTGGGTGAGCCGTCGTAAGTGTCGGGAGCCCACTGGTAGAAGGGCGCCAAACTCGCCTTAAATCCCAATCCAGCCAGAATCAGGAGCATCGCCGGCAGGGCGGCAAATGCCAAGCCGCTTACATCCGCGGAATCGCCCATCAGCCGGGAGAATTCGGAGGCGATGTCGTGAATGTAGAGGGAACCTGTTGCTCCGTAGAGCAGGCTGATGCCGTACAGCATTACGGCAGAGGCGATCGACCCGTAGAGGAAGTACTTGAGTCCGGCCTCGTTGCTGCGCCTGTTCTCGCGCAGGAAACCGGCCAGCATGTAGCTGGTTATCGAAAGGAATTCGATGGCGAGATAGACCAAGACCAGGTTGTTTGCGCTGACGGCAATGCTCATGGCTAGGCTGACCATCAGGAAGAAGGTCCAGAACTCACCCTGATTGCCGGAACGGCGGTTCATATAGCGGCCACCGGCGATGGTGGTCAGGATCATGCCGGAGAAGATGGTGACCTTGATGAAGCTGCCGAAGTTGTCGATCGTCATCATCGAGTAAGCGATCTTCGGTCCTGCTTCCGGATCCGAGATATCAAGTTGAAATACGACGGCAACCAGGGCAGCGGTAAGAAACAGGGCCGACAACGCCATGTAGCTCAGCCCCGATTTTTTGCCCACGCCGGGATCGTAGGCCAAGTCCAGGCAGAAGATAAACAGGCCGCCGACGAGAAGTATGATTTCGGGTGCGATATATCCTAAGTCGCCCACAAATTGCTCTCCATGTGACAGTTCCGGTTGTCGCCGATCTGCTGCCGCAGGGTCAAGCCGACGCTGGCAGCAAACGCCCGGTCACTGCAGTGTTCAGACGAGGTTTTGTACAAAGGCCAGGAGCTCCCGGGCCGACTGATTAAAGTATTTCACCAGTGGCGTCGGGTAGATTCCGATCAGGAACATCGCCGCGATCAGCGGCCACATTGTCACCTTCTCAAACCCAACCATGTCGGTTGGGCCGTCGGCGTGTTCGCCTTGCACCGTAGTCCAGTGCGAAAGTTTGCTCGGGTCGTACTCGCCAAGGAAGACACTCTGGATTATGCGATAGAGAATGTAGACGGCGGTGATTACGATGCCGATCGTGCCGAAGGCGGCCCAGTAGGGCATGATGGCAAAGGCACCGCGGAAGGTGAACAGCTCCGCCCAGAAACCGGCCAAACCGGGAAGCCCCAGACTGGCGAAGGCGGCCGTCAGCATCAGGCCGTAAAAGTGCGGCGTCTTGGTCGCCAGCCCGCCGAACCTCGACAGGTCGCGTGAATGCGCGCGTTCGTAGATGATGCCGACGAGGAAGAACAGGGCTCCGGTGATGATGCCGTGGTTGAACATCTGGAGTGCGGCACCGTTTAACGCCATTGCTGCGCTGTCCTGAATGGCCTGTGGGCTGAGGCCGAAGCGGTTGACCGCGCTCGCGAGGGCGTCGGGGGTCATCACTGCGGCCGCGGCGCCAATCCCCAGCATCACGTAGCCCATGTGACTGACGGAGCTGTATGCGATCAAGCGCTTGAGGTCGGTCTGGGCCACGCAGACGAATGCGCCGTATACGATAGCGATGGCTCCCAGGCCCACAATCCAGGTTGCCCAGTAGACGGAGGCCTCGGGGAAGCTGGGCAACATGATGCGCAGCATACCGTAGGCACCCAACTTCAGCAGGACGCCGGCCAGAATGACGGAGCCGGCGGTCGGCGCCTCGGTATGGGCGTCGGGAAGCCAGGTGTGGAAGGGGAAGCTGGGCACTTTGAAGGCAAAGCCCAGGAAGAAGCCCCAGAACGCCAAGCTGGCGAGTGTCAGGTTGCCGGCGAAGGGCTTGGCTGCAGCCGCTTCAACGATGTCGAAGGTGCCTGTTGCGAAGTAGACGCCCAGAATCGCCAGCAGCATCGCCACTGAGCCCACCAAGGTATAGATAAAGAACTTGGTGGCGGCGTACCCGCGATTCTCGCCGCCCCAGATACCGATGAGAAAATACATCGGCACCAGGCTGATCTCCCAAAAGACGTAGAAGAGGACGTAGTCCAGGGCCAGGAATACGCCGATCATGCTGAATTCCAGCAGGTGCATCAGGAAGAAGTATTCCTTGACACGTTCGTTGATAACGCCGGCGCTGTAGTACAGACTCAGTGTGCTAAGCAGCGCAGTGAGGAAGATCAGCGGGACGCTCAGCCCATCGACGCCCAGGTGGTAGCCGGCGTTGAGCTGCGGAATCCACTTGGCGACCTGCTCAAACTGCATACCTCCCGTGTCGGAGTCGTACTCAAACAGGAGATAGATGCTCAGGCCAAGGGGGAGCAGACTAGCCCAGATCGAGCCTTTCTTGATCAGGCTGTCGCTGCTGCCAAGTAATATGACCAGGAGCGCTGCCACCAGCGGCCAAAAGAGCAGTATTGTCAGGACAATTGAATCAAGTGAATCCATGAAGCCGTCTCCAAGCAGAGTTTAGGTTAAGGCCAAACAGGCCAGTCAGATACGCTGCCGTTCGAAAGGATGTACTCGAAGCGGCGCCGCTCCTTACACCAGGGTAAGTATCATGGGAAGCACGTTCAGGAATAGCCATACGGCCAGGATCAACATACCGAAAAGCAGATATGTCTGCACGCGGCCGTCCTGCAACAGGCGGGCAATGTGGCCGGCCTGATCGGAGATCCAGCCGACGCCGTCCACGAAACCGTCAACGACGAATCTGTCGAAGGCAGCAGAGAGATCGCCGATCCGGATGGCTATCCGACCAACCCCGTTGACGAACCAGTCGATAATCCAATCGCGGTCGAACAGGGCCAGGAACCGGCTCAACCACATTGTGAAGATCACGATCGTGCCATTGTACAACTCGTCTATCCAGTACTTGCGATGCCACATCCACCAGATCGGACCGAGGAACCGGGCGACGGGATCCGTCTGGCCTTCCTTCAGGCCCTGACCGTAGACCAGGTAGCCGGCTCCGAGGCCGCCGAGCGCGACCACGATCGATACAGCCAACGGTACAAAGTTGAAATCCGGATGATGCGGGTACAGGTGCATGTACTTCATGTAAGGTTCAAGGAAGTGCCCGATCCAGTTGGGAACGATGGCGCCCAGAACCGGGAATGCATCGGGAATGCCGAACCAGCCGCCGGCGATGGCGAAGACGCTGATCAGAATCAGTGGCGTCGTCATGCTGGCGACGCTCTCCGGGGCGTGCGAGGCTCCCTCCGTGCGCGCCCGGCCCAGGAAGGTCAGACCGATCTGACGCATGGTGTAGAAGGCGGTCAGGAAGGCAGCCAGGGCCAGCGTCCAGAAGACCCACTGATGGTTGCCGTCCCAGGCAAAGGCCAGGATCTCATCCTTGGACCAGAAGCCTGCGGTGACCAGGGGGAAGCCAGAGAGGGCCAGCCCACCAATAATGAAGGTCCATCCTGTTCGGGGCATTCTCGACAGCAGGCCACCCATGTTGCGCATATCCTGCGCATCTTCGGTATCGAGCACGCCGTCGGCGCGGCGGACGATATGTTCAGCGTGGCTATCGCCATGGTCGTCGTGGGCGTGTTCATGTGCGTGATGGTAGCCGTGTTCCACGCCGTGAATCACGCTGCCCGAACCGAGGAACAGGAGAGCCTTGAAGAAGGCGTGGGTCAACAGGTGGAAGAGCGCGGCCACATATGCCCCCATGCCGATGGCGGCCACCATGTACCCCAACTGAGAGATCGTGGAGTATGCCAGCACCCGCTTGATGTCCCACTGGGCCACGGCAATTGTGGCCGCGAACAGGGCGGTAAAGGCGCCGATGAAGGCGACGAACTGCAGCGTGCCGGCGGAGACTTCGGGAGAAAAATTGTAGATCGGGAACATCCGAACCAGCAGGAAGACACCGGCTGACACCATCGTCGCAGCATGGATCATGGCGCTGACAGGTGTGGGCCCTTCCATGGCATCAGGCAACCAGATGTGGAGCGGGAACTGGGCACTCTTGCCAATGGCGCCACAGAAGATGAGCACACCGATGAGCGAAATCCAGTGCACTTCGCCGAAGAGGGGAATGTTGACCAGTGAATGGGCGAGCTGATCCAGATTTGCTGCGGTGAAGAGCTCGCTGAAGCGAAGGCTACTCGGCTCGCTGCGGACGTACAGCAGAATCAGGCCGATCATGAGCAGGGCATCGCCGATACGGGTGGTGATGAACGCTTTCACCGCAGCTGCCCGTGCCGAAGCCTTCTCGTACCAGAAACCGATCAAGAGGTAGCTGCACAGCCCCATCACTTCCCAGAAGACAAAGAACTGGAGCAGATTGTTGGCGACGACCAGCCCGAGCATGCCAGTCGCGAACAGACAGATGTAGGCCATGAAGCGGCTGTAGCGGGGGTCTTTGCCCTGTGCGTAGGCGGTCGGGTACTGTTCTGCACTGAGATGGTGGGGGAAACTCATGTAGCCGCTGGAGTAGATAAAGATCATCAACACCAGGAAGGGCACCATGAAGAGCATCAGGGCATTGGCCGGATCCACCGCGTAGCCAATGACGAACTCCGTTGCGCCTGTGGGAATAGCGTATATCGCCTCGTCAACCGGATGCTCGCCGAAATGATCACTGAAGAATGAGGCAAAGGCGATCCCCCAGCCCAGTATGCAGCTGATAAGAGCCGAGCCGATCGCGGTCAGTGCACTGCCCCGCTTGTTTTTGTTCAGAAAGAGCAGGATCGCCAGGAATGCCAGGAAAGGGGGAATCGGCACAACCCAGGTGACGCTGAATAGTCCTTCCATAAAAGAGCCTCAGGTAAGAATGGAAACCGGACGGTCTTCCGTAATCAGTTCAGAGTAGCAATGCCAAGCCTATAACGTCGCCTGACGTCGAATCAGATTGGCGAACAGATACCCGGCAAGGAGACCGGCAAATGCCAGCACGAACAGCCACAGATCGTTAGGTACTCCGGCCGTCGAGCCGATGCCTGCAAACAGGACCGCCCCGGCAAGGGAGATGATGAGTCGAAACGATTGCGCTTTTTTGTGATGGCGGGCCTTCTCCAACAGCTGTGCTGCGTCGCCGTAATCCGGCTTATGTCTAACGATCTCTTTAAGTGCATAGACGGCACCCGTATAGTTGCCGTCCTCCATCTTTTCCTGTGCGAGCTGATAGAGAAAGCTGCACTGTTCTTCAAGTGTTCCCGTCAGCTGCTTCTTGGCCACCTGGTTCCGGTTGTCTCCGCACACGACGCCGACGACGGCGCCATTCTACCCGTTCAGGGTGACTCACCCTGCAAGTATGTCCAACTCGTCAACATCGATAGTGCGCCGCTCTCGGTAGACAGCGATGATAAGCGCCAGGCCCACGGCGGCCTCGGCTGCTGCGAGGCCGATGATCAACACCGCGAAGACCTGCCCGGTCAGGTCCTCCATAGGACCGACACCATGACGCCAAAAAGCCACCAGGTTGATGTTGGCAGCGTTGAGCATCAGTTCGATGCCCATGAGCATGGCAATTGCGTTGCGCCGCGCAAGCGCGCCGTACAGGCCGCACGAAAACAGGAAAGCGGCGAGCATCAGATACCAGCTGAGCGGAACCATAGATCAACCCCAAACAGATGCAGTGGCAAGAAACCGGTCATGTTTCAATGCAGGAACCGATTTCGTTGAGCAGGAGACCTAGCGATCGCGCGCCAACAGGACGGCACCGACCAAAGCCACAAGCAGCAGCAGCCCCAGAACTTCAAAGGCAATTACGTAGGTCGTTACGAACTCTCTTCCCAGCGCGCCAATCAGGGCTTCGTCGGCAACGACTTCTTCGCCAGCGGCCGGCCACGGCGTTGCCCGTGCAAAGGCAAGCAGTGCGACAAAAAAGAGAAAAGCAAACAGTGACGACTTTCCCCACTGATTGTTTAAAGGAGAGGTGCTTCCGTACATCATGCTGCGCGTGAGCATGATGGCAAACGCGATCAACATAGCGATCGCGCCGACGTACACAAGTATCTGGCTGACCGCCAGAAATTCGGCTTCCAGAAAGACGTAGACTCCGGCGACGCCGAAGAAAGTCAGCGTCAGGGCCAAAGCGCTGTGAAAGAGGTTGCGGCTGATGACAACGGCCAGACCGGCCACGGCTGTGAGCAAAGCCACCTGGATGAACACGAACTGTTCAGATGTTGGAATCGGTACCTCAATGCCCAGCGGTAACTGCATGGGTATCCCTGCCTTCGTGGTGGGAAATGACTTGACGAATGTCAGTGCCCCAGAACTGTGGCGAAGCACTGTTCTTTCTGAATCTCGTCAGAAAAGACTCAATACATCGTGCCCTTTTCGGAGACCTGCATTGAGCCGATCAGGGAGGTTGGTTCAAATGAGCGCTTCGTCCGCATCTGCTCTTCACGGAAGTATTTCTGGAGTACGTAAGCGACGACGGCCATGACGCCGACATTTGCAATGAAGATCAGCACGTACTGAACGGCAACCGGCGTCGGCAGTTTCTGGATTATGGCCTGGGCGACAATCAGCCCGATCATCAGCGGCACGAGGACCTTCCAGGCAAAATACATCATCTGATCGATGCGGATGCGCGGAAAGGTACCCCGAATCCACTGCTGCAGGACGTAGATGCCGTACACTTTGATCATGAAGTAACCGAGACCCAATATAGGGCCGATGACCGGCAGCCCGACGCCTGGGCCTTGCCAGCCTCCCAGAAAAAGGGTGACGGCGACGGCAGCCAGTATCCACGCGTTTAGGAACTGTGCCAGGAAGAACATGGCGAACTTCATGCCTGAATACTCGATGTGGAACCCAGCGATCAGCTCGGACTCCGCTTCCAACAGGTCGAAAGGTGTGAGTTCAGCCTCGGCGAGAGAGCTGACAAAGAAGACGATCAGCGCACCCGGCATGACGATTCCCAGCCAACCCAGGCCGAGATTGAAGCCGGCTATATGCAGGGACTGAAGTTCTACGATCTGGCCGAATCGCATCGAACCGGTGAGCAGTACGACCGTCAGGATCGCCAGCACCAGGGGGATTTCGTAGCTCAGGAGCTGTGCCACCACGCGGAAACCGGCAAGCAGAGCATACTTATTGTTGCTGCCCCAGCCGGCCATGAGCGCGGCCATTATGCCTATTGAACCGAGCGCAACAACATAGAGCGCGGCAACGTTCAGGTCCACGCCGGTGAGGCCGGGCGCAAACGGTATGACCGCCAGCAGCATCAGGACACCGAATACTGACAACACGGGAGACAGATTGTAGGCGATCTTATCCGCTTCGTAGGGCGTGATGTCCTCTTTGGAGAGCAGCTTGGCCGCATCGGCGACGGTCTGGAGGAGGCCGTATTTGCCGACGCGATTGGGGCCGATACGGTCCTGTATGCGGCTGATTGCCTTGCGCGTTATCCAGATCAGGAGCAGAACGGACAACATGCCGTAGTTGATAAGGATAAAGGAGCCGACGGCGTAAACCAGGAATATGGCCGCCCAGCCAGGAAGTCCCAGCCCCATGAGCCAGCTGGAGAGCGCTTCGCTCCATTGGGTTACCTGCATAGCTCTTCCTCCAAACAGGCAGCTGAGAAATTAAGGCCGTTGGGGTCCGCAATCTGAAAAGAAAAGGGCGGCATGAAGACCGGGCCTACTGCCACTCCAGGGCGCCCTTGCGCCAGTCGTACATGAGTCCAATCACGAGCAGGAGAACAAAGAAGATTGTCGCGAACACTGCAAACATTTCCAATTGCTGGTATGCAACCGCAATTGGAAAAAGGAACAGGGCTTCAACATCGAACACGACGAAGACCAACCCAATCAGGTAGTACTGAGCTCGGAATTGCACCCAAGTCTCGCCAATGGTTTCGACGCCGCTCTCGTATATATCGTTCTTGATCTCATCGGGCCGGCGGGGACCAAGGAAGTTGCCCAGCACAATGGCGGCGAGAGGCAAAACGACCGCCAAGCCGGACATAACCAGTATGAAGAAATATTGACTGAGCATTGCCGAAAATCCGTTTGTGTGGAATTTAACAAACTCCCGCGAAAGTATAGCATAGCGATTTCTGATAGCGAAAGTTCGTACCCTTCGCAAACGCGTTCAAAGTGGAGGCGATGACTACATATTCGAGGGATTCGATAGGATAGGGGCGGGGCTGCTGAAAAGATCCTTCGATGCGACCCGTCAGCATGCTTGTTGAAGTCAATCGATACGGGTGCATCCCAGATTTGGGGTGGGAACAGTCTGGCAGGGAATCAGTGCCAGCGGTGGCCGGGGTTGTTTGCCGTCTTTGGGCGAGGCGCAGTGCAGGCGCCAGCCCTGGCCGTACGATGGCGTCCGTCAGTTGGGGCGGGTGCGAGGGCAGGCACCTACGGGGAATTGATAGGGACGGCGGAACGTGGTCTGGCGAAGCCCGGTCGAACAGGCACTTATCGCCAATGTCGACACCCGGTCGATAAGGCATGTTGTAGGAGAGGGGGCGTTGCGGGGGCGGAGCCCCCGCACAAGGGAGGGCCGAATAGGCCCGACCGCCCAGAACTGCAGCAGTTAGTAGTCAGTAGTTAGTGGTCAGAGACGGCGCTCATTCTGGCGGAAACTGGAATGGGAACTGACCATGGGTTGGGTGCCTCCAGAGATATACGAAAGTTCGCCCCAATATTGGGATGCAGACATCGATACCGACGGGCTTTGACAGGAGATTTTGGTTCGTGCTAGAATGAATGCGTTCGTGGAAAATTGCACGAACAGTTCCCCGAGCCTTTCAGTTACGCTGAAAAGGAATAACAGGGATGGCAAGCGACTATCTGCCACTTCTCATACTGATCCTGCTGGCGGCCGGATTCGGCGTAATTGCCATAGGTCTGCCTTCACTGTTAGGTCCACGAGAGCGCAACAGTCAGAAGTTGGAGCCATACGAATCGGGGATCATCCCCTTTGCCGACGCCCGTCGACGATTCCCGGTGAAATACTATCTGGTTGCCATGCTCTTTCTGATCTTCGACATCGAAGTAATCTTCCTCTACCCGTGGGCGGCCGTCTTGAGAGACCTTCGCCTGTTTGCCCTATTGGCGATGATTCCCTTTTTCATTGTACTCGTGGTAGGTTTCCTCTATGAATGGAAGAAGGGCGCTCTCGATTGGGACTAGTGACCGAGGGATGTGGCCGCTGCGTACAGCTCTTACCAGGGTATTGACAACTTACTATTGTAGACGGAAGCTGGAAGGCCGAGAGAGCAGGAAGCCAGCAGCTGCCGCGTCTGACCGGGCTGCATTGCGGTAAGTGCAAAGGAACGGACATGGGTTTAGAAGAAAAGGTTCCTGAAGGCATTCTAACGACGTCAGTGGACAGCGTGATAAATTGGGGAAGGGCCAATAGCACGTGGCCGCTGCTCTTCGGGCTGGCCTGTTGCGCGATGGAAATGATCGCCACAGGCACGGCGCGCCACGACATTGCCCGGTACGGGTCGTAGCTCTTCCGGGCCAGCCCGCGGCAAGCCGATCTCATGATTGTCTCGGGTCGCGTCAGCAACAAGATGGCGCCGGTGATTAAACGCATTTACGATCAGATGCTGGCCCCCAAGTGGGTAATTGCCATGGGAATCTGCGCCAGTGCGGGCGGGCCGTTCAACAACTATGCAATCATCCAGGGCGTGGACAAGATAATTCCCGTCGACGTATATGTGCCAGGCTGCCCGCCCCGGCCCGAGTCACTGCTCTACGCAATGGATCTGCTGCGTGCGAAACAGCGGCGCGAATCGGTTGGGGAATGGCGCAAGGTCGAGGAGCCGTTAGCAGTTGACGAGATTATGCCGTTGGGTGTTTGACCCACCAGTCCTTCAGAGTGCACACGGTCCAGTTTACTTCCGGGCCGACAGGTAGAATTGAGAGCGAGTTGAGAGATGCCACTTGATGTAGCCCCGGTTGTTCGCTCATACGAGACCCAGCGAACGCTGAATCCACCGGGTATTCCCGCGCTGGCGCCGATGCCAACCGGAGAAACCGACGATACACGGCGGATTTGCGAACAGTTTGGGGAGGATATCGTTGCGGCCGGCCTGCACAACGGCAATCAGGTGGTATTGGTTGAGCCGGGGCAACTGAAGACGCTCGCCACGTTTTTGCGGGATGAACCTGATCTCCAGTATGAAACTCTGATAGATGTAACCAGCGTGGACCGGTCCCGTCTACCTCTGGACGGCGAGGCACGCTTTCAGACGGTCTACCAGTTTCGCTCCTATTCCCGCGACCAGCACCTGACGGTCATTGCCGACTGTGGAACTGATCCGGGCGACAACGGCGAGATTCCGCACATTGACAGTTTGACCGGCGTGTACCGCGGGGCGGAGTGGCCGGAACGGGAAGTGTACGATCTGATGGGTATCCGCTTCGACGGCCATCCGGATCTGCGGCGGATCCTCATGCCCAAGAATTGGCCCAACCACCCGCTGCAAAAGCAGGCGCCGCTAGGCGGGGAAGAGGTGCCCTTTACTTTCACGTGGGATGATCCTGAGTTTGAAACGCTTGGCTCCCAGATATTGCCGGCGGAAAGCACGGTTCCCGACCTGCCGCCGGGGATGAGCCGCCAGAACATGGTCATCAACATGGGGCCGCACCACCCCAGCACGCACGGCGTTCTTCGCCTGGTCGTGGAGATGGACGGCGAGCGCATCGTGAGCATTGACCCGGACCTGGGCTTTCTCCATTCCGGTTTCGAAAAGACGGGGGAAAACAAGCGCTATAAGGACTTTGTCTATTATACCGACCGGATGGACTACCTGTCCGCGATGTCGAACAATCTGGGCTACTGCCTGACGATCGAGCATATGCTGGGGCTGGAGATTCCCGAGCGGGCCCAGGTGATCCGCGTGATCATGGCGGAGATGCAAAGAATCGCCTCTCACCTGTTCTGGCTGGCGACGCACGTCCTGGATGTATCGGGCACCGGCATGAGCCTCCTGATGTACGCAACGCGCGAGCGGGAACGAATCCTGGACCTATTCGAGATGGCCTGTGGGGCCAGGCTTACAGTGAGCTATATTCGTATCGGCGGCGTTTGGCAGGATCTGCCGGACGCTTTTGTCTCTGAGCTGAAGGATTTCCTGCGGGTGATGCCGCAGAAGATCAGCGAGTACGAGGCGATGGTTACCGAGGCGCCGCTGTGGCAGGAGCGCCTGACCGGAATCGGATATATCAGCGGCGACGATGCTCTGAGCATGGGCCTGACAGGGCCGATGCTGCGCGGCAGCGGCATCGACTGGGACCTTCGCCGCGACAGACCTTACAGCGGCTATGAGGCATACGAGTTTGAGGTGCCGACCAGCGACAGCGGCGACTGTTACGGGCGCTTTAAGATCCGATTGGAGGAGATGCGCCAGAGTGTACGCATCCTGGAGCAGGCGATTGACAACCTGCCCAGCGGCCTTTACAAGTCGAACAATCGCAAGGTGGCCCTACCGCCGCGCGCCGAGCTGGACGTGAGCATGGAGGCGTTGATTCACCACTTCAAGCTGGTGACCGAGGGCTTCCACGTGGCGCCAGGATACTTCTATCAAGGCATTGAAAACAGCAAGGGCGAGTTGGGATTCTTTGTCTACAGTGACGGTTCGGCCAAACCGTACCGGTTACACGTTCACGGTCCCAGCTTCAACAACCTATACGCAATCGACCACATCAGTCGCGGTGAGATGCTGTCCGACGTCGTAACCAATATCGGTTCAATTGATATTGTACTTGGTGAGGTAGACCGATAGCTGTGCAACCGCCTGGAATGCTCGGCATTGGTCATCGTCCTATACTTTCCTGCAACCGGGGAATTCAATGATAACGGAACAGATGCGGCAGGAGATCGACGAAATACTGGCACGTTATCCCGCGGGCCGGCAGCGGTCGGGAATCCTGCCGGCGCTCTACGTCATCCAGAGGGAGTACGGTTACTGCCCTGTGGATGCGCAGGACGAACTGGCGGAGATTCTGGGGATCGCACCGGCGGAGGTTGGCGCGGTCGTCGGGTTCTACAACATGCTGCATCAGGTGCCCAAGGGCGAGTATCATATCGAGGTCTGTACAAACGTGCCCTGCATGCTGCGGGGCGGGAACCAGTGCCTGCACAATTTTGAGAACGCGCTAGGCATTCATCACGGGGAGAAGACCGAGGACGGTAAGTTTGCCCTCGATCACATGGAGTGTCTCGGCTCTTGCGGCACGGCGCCGATGGCGATCGTTACCGACCAGAAGACAGGTCAGATCCGTTATTTCGAGAATCTCGACTCGTCCGATGACGTGGAGAAGGCGATCGAACTGCTGAAGTCCGGCAACGGCTTCAATACGCTGGAACGCTGGACGCCGGAGGCCGACCCCGATGGTGAAGGCGCGTCCGACGGCCCTTACCGCACGGGCGGAATGGAGCCTCGTTACCTGATGGACCGCCTCAACGAACCGGACAGCCACCGGATCGAGACTTACGAGGCGGACGGAGGATATGCCGCGGCACGACGCGTGCTGAGCGAGATTGAGCCGGCCGACATGGTGGACCAGATCAAAGAGAGTGGTATTCGCGGTCGCGGCGGCGCCGGTTTTCCCACTGGGGTCAAATGGGGTTTTTTGCCGCCGGGCGTACAACCCCGCTATATGGTCGTGAATGCCGATGAATCAGAGCCAGGCACTTTCAAAGACCGAATTGTGATGGAATATGATCCCCATCAGCTCATCGAAGGGATCATTCTGAGTTGCCACGCAATCGAGTCCGAAAAGGCGTTCATCTATATTCGGGGCGAGTACTACTTTGCCTATGTCCGTATGCAGGATGCCCTGGACGAGGCCAGAGCTAAGGGCTACCTTGGCGAAAACATCTTCGGCAGCGGCAACAATTTGGATATTGTGATGCACCGCGGCGCGGGCGCGTACGAGTGCGGCGAAGAGACCGCTCAGCTGACGAGTCTAGAAGGCTATCGCGGGCAGCCGCGCCTTAAGCCGCCCTTCCCAGCCGTGGAAGGCCTGTACGCCAAACCGACGATCGTGAACAATGTCGAGTCGATCTGCAATGTGACGCACGTTATGCGCCACGGCGTCGACTGGTACAAGGAGTACGGCACGGACCGCAGCCCGGGAATGCGTATCTTCTGTCTCAGTGGGAACGTCAAGCGGCCGGGGCTCTACGAACTTCCCCACGCAACGCCGTTAAGTGAACTGGTCAACAAGTACGGTGGCGGGCCGGAGGACGAGAACCATCCAATCAAGGCGATCGTTCCCGGCGGGTTGTCGATGAAGCTGCTGACACCGGATCAGTTCGATACGCCGCTGGATTTCGAGAGCATCACGGAGGCCGGTTCGCTGCTGGGTTCGGCCGGCGTGATCGCTATCGACGACCGCACGTCAATGGTCGAGGTGGCGCGGCGCACGCTCAGTTTCTATCGTGAAGAGAGCTGCGGCAAGTGCACGCCTTGCCGCGAGGGCACGGCCTGGCTGGAAAAGATCCTGCTGCGCATCGAGGAAGGGCAGGGTTTGGGCAGAGACCTGAAGCTGATGGAGTTCATTGCCGACAATATCGCCGGCAAGAGCTTTTGCCCCTTTGGCGAGGCATCGGTCTGGGGACTGCAGAGCAACCTGCTCAAGTTCCGACCCGAGTTTTCGTCGCAGATCGAGGACACCAATCCTGACGAGATTGGCCCGGTTTTGCCGATTCGGCCGGACTACCGCCCGAACACGCACGAGGAAAGCGGCTTGCGCGACAGCACGTTTGCGCCGGCCGGCGGGAATATCGTGCTGCACGATGATTTGGTTCCGGGGGACGACTGAGGAAATTCAGATGGTTACGGTAGCGCCGCCTGTCTCGCCTGACCCAAGCCCACAGGTCGAGGGCAAGCGAAGCAGATCACGGGAAGCAGTTTTGCCGATTGCGCCGGTGGAAGGTGTGCCACTGCGGCGGTTCACGCTGGATGAATATCATTCGCTGATTGAGGCGGGCTTCTTCGATGAGGACGAGCGGGTTGAATTGCTCGAAGGAGTCTTGGTGTCAATGAGTCCGATTTATCCGCGGCACGCAAATGCGGTCGACCTACTATTGCTAGTTTTTTCGTCCCTTCTCACACGGGGGGGAATCAGACTTCGCGTTCAGGCTCCGATTTCAATTGTAGATTCAGAGTCCGAACCGGAGCCGGATTTAATTCTTTTGAAGGATATGGGTGCAGCATTTGTGGAACGTCACCCTAGTCCGTCTGAGATTTTCTT
>DAOUHY010000266.1:0-3584 GCA_034428435.1 Caldilineaceae bacterium
CCTACAAGTGCGCCGGACAGACTCTTCCAGCCGTCGGCGACTTGACCGAGGAAGAGGTGTTTCCAGCCGTACTGCTCCCAATAGAGGGAGTCTTCATGCAGCCAGAAGGATTTTTCGTAGTTGCCGGCCGTCCCCTCGGCATCGAACCAGGTGATCTCCCAGTGGAGCTTCTTGAGGCTGGGCTGGGCCTGGGAAATCGTCAAGATGCCGATGGGCGCGTTGAAATCGGGATCTGTGCGGCGGTAGTAATCGACGGAGTTTTCAAACTCGTGCAGGAGCTCGAGGAATTCGTGGTCGTGCACGTCGTACTCTTCGTCGGTGCGCCAGACGCCGAGAGGGAGATGTTTGTAGCCGATTTCACGGGAGAGGCCTGAACCTTCTTCGGGCATCACATCCTGAACGATTTCGACCGAGGGGGCGCCTTCGACGGCGTATTCGGGGGTGCCCATCCAGCTCCAGATAATCATGACGGCGCCGGCGACGATTCCAGCGACGATGGCGACCTTGCGGTCTTTGCCGCGGCGGCTGGGGTTGTAGTCGAGGTAGGGGATGGCCATGAGCAGGACGAGCAGGACGCCGGGCAGCAGGACGCCGGCGATAAACTTGTCTGCGATTTTGAGCAGCCCCTGCAGCCAGTAGAAGTACCAAGGCGCGACGGTATGGAGGGGCGTTGATTGCGGATTGGCAATGTGCTCCAGGGGAGCCTGGAAGAAGAAGACGGTCAGGACGATAAGCAGCGCGGTCATGACAGTCAGGAAGCTGGTCTCGTCGACCAGGACATCGGGCAGGTAGTAGACGCGTTTGTCGGCGGGGACGCGGTTGGCGGTGTCCTCGCCCACTTCTTCTTCGTCGGCGGGCAGGCTGATGCCGAAGTGGACCACCTTGTAGTAGTGGACGAAGAAGAAAAGGATCAGCAGCAGCGGCAAGAAGAGCACGTGCAGCAGGTAGAAGCGCAGGAGGCCGTTAGCGCCGATGTCGGGTGCGCCGCGTGCGAGCAGGTTGACGGTTTCGCCGACGACTGCGGGCGGGACGGCCTCGGCCATGGAGGTGCCGATGGTGACGGCCCAGAAGGCGAGCTGATCCCAGGGCAGGAGGTAACCGGAAAAGCTGAGGAACAGGGTCATTACGAGCAGCAGCACGCCGGTGAACCAGGTAAACTGGCGCGGCGGCTTATAGCTGCCGGTGAGATAGCAGCGGACCATGTGAAGGGTGACGATCGCCACCATAGCCTCGGCGCCGAGCCGGTGCATATCGCGCAGGAACTGGCCAAAGGGAATGTTGGTCAGGAGCAGGATCATGTCTACGTAGGCGCGTTCCGGCGAGGGCGCGTACCAGATCATCAACAGAATGCCGGTGATGGTCTCGACGATGAAGAGGTAGGTCGAGAGGAGACCCAAGCGGTAGGTATGGGTAAAGCGGGTTACGCTCTCGTGGTAGTAGGTGGGCTTGATGTGGAGCAGGAAGCCTTCGCTATGGGGTTTGAGGCGCGGGTTGGGGCGGCCGGGCGGTTCGCCCTGCATCATGCGTCGAAACTCACCGACATCGATGCCGGCGGTCAGGCGGGTGAATACGTCATCGGCCTGGGCAGCGACCGCGCCGAGAACTCCTTTTTCGCGAATGTTTTCCTGGAGTCCCATCTTTATCTAACGTCTCCTGGTATGATGAATTCAGGTTGTGGACACCCTACCTTTGTCCACGATAATCTATTGGACTGTCCTGGCTTGGCAGTCCTTCAATTGTCGAGCCCGTGTCGACTACTATCTCCACATCAGGAGAAGGAATGCTGGGCGGCACAATAGCTTCTTCTGAAAACATAGTCGCAGCAAGAACTTTGCGGCTTGTGACGACTTCTATGACGAACCGGTCAAGTGAACGCGGGGCCGGACCTTCGATATAGTGCCCCTCGAGGCTGAACTTTGAGCCACACATTGGGCACCCGAAGCGGAATCTCTCAGAATCCCACGTGTATCTGTGGGGATTGCCATTCCAAGGATGTGTGCATATTTCATAGAAGGCATGGAGTCCTTCTTCGGTATTGGCCAGCCAGAACTTGCCGTAGACGTTTGCTTGGGGTTCGCTGCCGACTGGCGGCAAGTCAGCGGCAGCACCAAGGAAGAATCTGCCCCCGAATTCGTTTTTGGGCCGGCGAGGGTACAGGAACTGAAATGTGGCCAGTCCGCTTCCTGCAGTCACTGCCGCCAATGTCCCGACCCAAACGTAGGTGAGCCACTCTCTACGGTTGAATTCCTTACGTCCAGGACCTGCGAGTGAACCGGGTAGTTCAAGTGTCGGGAGAGCATTTTCAACAGTTGCCGATTTGGCTCCCTCTCCCCAGTTTCGCTGTGGTTGCAAGCCTGGTTGGGCGGTCACTTGGGCCGGATGCTCCTCTCAGGGAAAATCTTCTCTACAACCTCCACCGGGTCATGCGGCGTCTTCATCCAAGTGGAGCTCGATAGGTGTTGCGACTGTTTTCGCGTTCGCGGGCGAAAGTGCAGCCGGTTTGCCCTGTAGACGTTTACCTGTGTCGACAATGATTTCAGCGTCGGTAGAGGGTACGGCCGGGGCGGCGAACAGGTCGCCTGCATCGGACGTTTCGGCAACCACGGAACCGCCCTCTACGACCTGGATCAAGAAATGGTCGAGAGATCGAGGTGCAGGGCCCTCGATATAGTATCCTTCACGGCTGAACTTGGAGCCGTGGCAGGGACATTCGAAGCGGTTGTTGGAAGGCTCCCACTTGTACAGGCAGCCGAGATGCGTACAGACCATATAGAGGGCGCGCGGGCCATCATCGGAATTGATAAGCCAGAATTTGCCGGTCGCGTTGCCTTCGGGGTCGATGCCAATTTGAGGCAGCAGGTTGGCGGCGCCGAGATTGAACTCGCCGCCGAATTCACCTTCGCGGAAGCGCGGATACATGAACTGGTAGGTAGCGAGTCCGCTTTCCAGGGTAAGAAGGGTCAGGGCACCGCCCCAGGCGTAGGAGAGGAATTCGCGGCGATTGATGCCTTCGTGGCCGGCATCGAAGCCTTCGAGAACGGCGGCGCGGCCGACCGGTGCGACTCTGTCTGCAGCAGCGGCGGCGGCGCTGCCGTTGCTTTGGACGGCAGTTGGGGCCTGCGCCTCCATTGTGGCTGCGGCGACTGCGGCCGGGGCTTCTTCCACGGGCGCGGCCTCTGCGGCGGCGACCGGTTCGGCTTCGGCGACTGCTGCGGGCTCGGGTTGCGGGGCTGGCTCGGGCGCGGATTGTGCGGCCACGGCAGCCGGTTCGGGCTGCGGGGCGGCGGTTTCTGGTGCAGGCGCGGAATCTGCGGCTTCACCGGTGGTGCCGTCGCGGGGCGGCAGCATTTCGCTCACATCGACGCCGAGTCTTTCGGCTGCCGACTCCCGGGCGCGGTTAACTCTCTCGAGCCATGCCTGGTTGACTTCGGCCATTGTGACTGGTCTCCTTGGAGATGCGGGAAGCCGGTCCTACATCTCGCCCCTTGCTCATCCTGCCAGTGGGTAAGACGACACAGGTTTCAATGCCTGGCGGGACGGCGATGCATCGTTCGATAGAGCCGAATTGAGTATAGCAGGGGGAA
>DAOUHY010000267.1:0-14742 GCA_034428435.1 Caldilineaceae bacterium
CCCTGTGCCAGCAGTCCGAATCCCGTCTGCAGCTGGCTCATCGGCAACTGATGGCTGATCAGCAGATCGATGAGGGGTGACTGCCGGATGACCTTCATCACTTTGGCGTAGTCGCCCATATTGTAAAGCCAGGATCCGACGACGGTCAACCCTTTGCGGATCATGTCGAAACTGACGGTAATGGTTAGCTCATCCCGGCATTCGCCGACAAAAGCCACGCGGCCCCGCCGGCGGGTCGCGTCAATGCATAGCCGCTCTGCTGCGACGCGGCCGGAGCAGTCGACCGCACAGTCCACACCTCTGCCCTCCGTCAGGTCGCGAATTCTCCGCAGAATATCCGGGTCGTTGGGATCGAATACCGCTTCCGCCCCCATTTCCAGCGCCCGGTTGGCTCGCCACGGCGCCGGTTCGACGCCGATCACCCGCGCATTGCGAAAACGTGCGTTGACCACCGCCCCCAGCCCAACTGGCCCCAGCCCGGTGACCAGCACCGTGTCCTGCGAGTTGACGCCGATCGCCTCGAACCCGCCAAAGGAGGCGCCGATCCCATCAATCGCCATCGTCGCCTCCGCATAGCTCACGTCGTCGGGCAGCCTCGGCAGAAGCCACGCCGGTTTGAGCGTGTAGTGGGCAAATGTGCCCGCGCCGGCCATCGAGCCATGCACCGCGGCGAAATCGTGGCTCTCTTCGCAGTAGATATAGTCGCCGCTCATGCAGAGATGACAGCGGCCGCACGAAAACTGGGGCAGTACAACCACCCGGTCACCTACGCTGACAGGCCCCCGCTCAGCCACTTCCACCACCTCTCCCACACCTTCATGACCGACTATCTCCTGACTCTGACCGGCCATCCATAGCTTGTATTCGGTGCACAGCGCCGAGGCACAGACTTTAACGACAGCCCAATCCGCTTTCGCCTGCGGGTCGGGCATTTCGTGAAACGCCACCTTACGTTCACCGGTGATTGCTGCTTGGATCACGGGAAACACTCCTTGTTGGTCCAGCGGCCAGAGTGCGTGCGTTCATTACCCACACGCATCGACTGGCACGACCCTGTCGGAAGAAAATATGGACAGACGGGAGAGGAGGGAGGACTGGCACATTTCCTGGCGCACCGGATTCAGAACAACCCCTCCTTTGGGCTGTTATTCCAGGGAACTGCCTCGACGCCACCCGAATAACGTGGTAACAGGGCCTGGACCACCGGGTCCGCCTCTTCGGCCCACGCAGTCCACTCAGCGTTTTCAGTAACATGCTCGGCGACAACGGCCTGGACGGCCTCGGGCAGTTCGGCATAAATGGCCCAGTACCAGATAGTGAGTACTGTCCGCCACTGGTCGCTCTGGTTCGCGTGTGCCGAATGCAACAGTCGCGCATCGCCGATGACCACGTCCCCCGCGCGCACAGGGACATCAACCTCGCCTTCAGCCTTCTGAAATGCAGGGTGGCTCAAGTCCTTGGCGCGGCCCACTTCGTCGCTGTCATGCGCCCGGCGATCCATATCGTGTAGCGAGTGCCGCCTCAGATGTGAGCCCGGAATCAGGCGCAGGCAACCGTTCTGCGGGCTCGTGTCGACCAGGTAGTACATCAGAAAATACTGCTGTGGCAGGTCGGTGTAGCTGATCGGATGCTCCCACAGTACGCCGTCCTGATGCCAGTAGAGCGGAGGGCTGTGCGGCGGCTTGCTGATCACAAATCCGCTCCAGACTTTGGGATCGTCAAAACCCAGCTGAGCCAGCGCCCCCAACGCGCCCGGATGGGCAATAAGTTCCGGAAAGGCCGGGTGCGGAAACTTCCAATAGGGTATGATGCAGCCCTGCGACCGGCGTTGTTCAAAATGCTCCTCATCCTCCTGCGCGATCGTCCATTCACTCATAGCATTCAGCTTGGCCACCATCTCCGGTTCCAACACATTCTCGAAGACACAGAAGCCGTCGCGCATGAGTTGGTTTCGCTTTTCGACTGCGGTGATGGGCATGGGTGAACCTCCATACTTTCCGATTGCGGATGTCGGCTCAAGTTACTATCGGGAACAGGGAGAACGGATCTGCGGTTGTTCTACAATTGCGCTGAGATTGCGCGGGCGAAGTGGGGCTAAGCTACGACGTCGGCTGCTCCTCTTCCGGCCTGCGCACCGGGCGCCGTGCCATCGCGCGCGGCTCCACCTGGCTGTAGATGCGACGGATCGCCCGCTTCCACATCGAGCGCGCCGCCGCCGCCTGATAGGTTGCCTGCCGCTGCGTATTCGTCCACCAGGTCGATTCCCGCTTTTCCACCGGCACGCTCCACTTGACGGCGCATGCCCCCCAGGTCAGACCCGCGCCAAAACCGACAAACACAAGATTATCCCCCGGCGCCACCTTCCCCTCCTCAATCGCTTCGCATAGCGCTATGGGGATGCTGGCTGTGCTCGTGTTGCCGTACTTGTGGACGTTTACATATACCTTGTCTTCCGGGATCTTCAACTGGCGCAGCACGCTGTGCTGGATGATGCGCTTGTTCGCCTGGTGGGGCACGACCAGATCGACTTCGCTGACCGGAACACCGGCCTTGTCCAACACCCGTCGTGTAGCGTCCGCCATGATCCGGGTCGCAAAGCGGAAGACGGCCCGCCCGTCCATCTGGATGTAATGCGAGCCGCTGCTCACCGTCTCCAGGCTGGCCGGAGCCGCACTCCCGCCCGCCGGAATCGTCAACAACTCCGCGCCCGACCCGTCGCTGCCAAGCACCGAAGCCGTGACACCGCCCGGCACGTCGCTGGCGGCCAGCAGCACCGCACCAGCCCCGTCCCCGAAAAGAACGCATGTCGTCCGGTCGGTCCAATCCACCCACCGGCTCAGCGTTTCGGAGCCGACCACCAGCACATACTCGACATCCCCGGCCAGAATCTGCCCGCGCGCAATGCTGAGAGCATACACAAAGCCGGAACAGGCAGCGCTCAGATCAAATGCGCCGGCATTGATGAGGCCCAAATTATCCTGGATAATGCTCGCCGTGGCGGGGAAAAAATGCTCCGGCGAACTGGTCGCACAGATGACCAGGTCCACCTTAGCCGGATGGAGGTCGGCCACTTCGAGCGCCTTGCGCGCCGCCTGCGTCCCCAGAGAAGCAGTCGTCTCCTGGGGCGAGGCCGCGACCCTTCGTTCCTGAATGCCTGTGCGCGTCCGAATCCATTCGTCCTGGGTATCGACGACCTGTTCCAGATCCTGGTTTGTGACCACCCGATCGGGAACCTCATAACCCCAGCCGATAATTTGGGCATAGCAGGGCGGCTGCACCTTGTCCAGCATCGCCTGCTCCGCCTCTGCCGCCGGAAAGTGCCCGTTCAAATGCGCGGCTGCGTAGTCGCCCCCGGTCCCGTTTTCCTCGTGCCCTTGTGCTGTCATACACCATTCTCCTCAAACCGCCGCAGCATCAGACATGAGTTGTGGCCGCCGAAACCGAAACTATTACTCATTGTCACTGCAACGTCCGCCTGCACTGACCGTAACGGCGTGTAGTTCAGATCACAAGATGGATCTGGGTTGTCCAGATTGATGGTTGGCGGGATGACGCCCTCTTCGATCGCCTTGAGGCAGACAATCGCCTCAATCGCGCCCGCCGCTCCCAACAGGTGCCCAAGCATCGATTTCGTGCTGCTGATGTTCACGTTATAGGCGTGCTCGCCCAACGCTCTCTTGATCGCTTTCGTTTCGCCAGGGTCGTTGAGTTCCGTGCTCGTTCCATGCGCGTTGACGTAATTCACGTCGGACCGCTTCACCCCGTAGCTCTTCGCTTTGCGCAGCGCCATATTCATCGCATCTTCCGCGCCCTGCCCGTCGAAATGGGGTGCGGCCATATGATACGCGTCGGCGCTGTTGCCGTAGCCGATTACCTCTGCATAAATCTGCGCCTCGCGGGCCAGCGCATGTTCGAGCGACTCCAGTATCAGAATCGCGCTCCCCTCGCTCATCACGAAGCCATCACGGTCGCTGTCGAACGGACGGCAGGCCGCCGACGGTTCCTCGTTGCGCTGGCTCATCGCGCCCATGATGTCGAAGCCGGCCATGATGATGGGTAGCAGCGCCGCCTCCGAGCCCCCCGTGACCATCACTTGCGCATCCCCGCGCCGGATCAACTCAAATGCCTCACCCGTAGCCGCAGTACCGCTGGCGCAGGCATTGACCACCGAAAAATTGGGGCCGCGCAGATTGTAGAGAATCGCTATCTTCCCGGCCGCACTGTCCACCAGCATATTTGGAATCAGAAACGGGCTCACTTTGCGCAAGCCGCGCTTCTCCGTCAGCCTGAAATTGTCAAGCAAGGAGGTGAGGCCGCCCGTCCCGCTTGCGATCAGCACACCTATATCGGTTGGCGTCTCTTTGCTCGGGTCGAGCCCACTGTCGGCGAACGCCTGCTCCGTTGCCACCAAAGCATACTGAATATACGGATCAAGCCGGCGGGCCTCCTTGCGATCCATATAGTTCTTGGCTTCGAAGCCCTTCAGCTCGCCTGCAAAGCGCGTGTTCAACTCGCTGGTGTCGAATTTGGTGACCGTATCAATGCCTGACCGGCCTGCCAGCAGGGCATCCCACGTATCATCAACCGTCAGACCTAGGGGAGTCACCGCGCCGATGCCGGTGATCACCACCCGCCGCGGCTGGCCATTGCTACTGTACATGCGCGTCAATTCCATGTGGCCCTGCCGGCTTGGGCAAAAAACCTTCATTTGCTCTCGTCGTCAGGCCACCTTCTGAAAATACATTCGAATCTGTCTGTATACTCTACTATAACACATTTACGAGACAATCGTTGCGTTTCATCCATTTACATGAAAAGGAGGTCGATCCTGGTGTGGAACTGTCTGTTCCCGACTGTCGACGGCACGGGTGCATCCCAATATTGGGGTGAACTTTCCTGTACCTCGGGTAGCAACGGAGCCATGTCCAGTCCGCTTTCAACCCTGAGGCAGAGGAAACGGCAGTTCTCTCTCCTCACTCCTCTTCGCTCTCTCCTCGCTCTTTTGGGCGGTCCGGCCTATTCGGCCATCCCTTGTGCGGGGGCTCCGCCCCCGCAACGCCCCCTCTCCTACAACATGCCTCGCCGACCTGGTGTCGATATTCGTAGCAGGTGCCTTATCGAAGGTGTCCAGCCAGACCACGTCCCGCCAGTCCCAGCAAATCCCCGTAGGTGCCGGCCATGTTCCTGCCCTAGCACCCTCCCCAACTGACGGACTCCACCTGACGGCCAGGCTTGGCGCCTGCACTGCGTCTCGCCCAAAGGCGGTAAACAACGCCAGCCACCGCTGGCACTGATTCCCCGCCAGACTATCCCCACCCCAAATCTGGGATGCACCCGACGGTACCGTACTCTTGCAATATCTAGTTCGATGCCGTACAATTCCGCTTATGACAAAAGTCAGCTCTGCAGTCCATCCCAATTCACAGTGTTCGAGTCCGGCAAACGGCCTGTCCAACGCGCCCGATGACGCCGACTCGCGACAGACGCCAGATGAAATGGTCGGCTTCCGCGAGCTTCTGGCCGAGTCCGGCCTGGATCATGTGCACGGGATGGAAGTCTTGCGGCTGATTAAGATGTGCGCCGGAGCGTACGACCGTATTCTGGGCGAGCGCATGCGCGACGAAGAAATCTCTCTGCCCCAATGGCGTGTCCTTATCCGCCTCTACCTGGCAGAACGCAATCGTCAGGCCGCCCTCACGCCTACAGACTTGGCACACAGCCAGCGTTTGAGCAAGAATACGATCAGCGCCCACCTGCGGGCCTTGGAGAAATCGCGCCTCATCGAACGCCAGCTGGACCCGAACGACCTGCGGGCCTTCCTTATCCGTCTGACGACTTACGGCAGGAGCCTGGTCCGCACGCGTACACCTCAGCATTTCGAATTCCTTAACGAGTTGATCGCGCAGCTCTCGCCCGACGAGTGCGAAATGTTACAGGGGTTACTGATAAAACTGGTTGACTCGCTGCAACGCGAACGGGAACAGGAAGCCGCTACCGGCTTGTAGTCGTCTCCCGTCCATTTGCCCATCGCCGGCAAATGACGGCGCCCAACCAAGCGGCAACAAAAGGGGCGCCTGTCATTGACCCGTTGCACCTTGACCCTCTGCCCTAGGAGTGGCATGTGAACCAACGAAGACCATTCGGTAGACCTGGCGGCGGCCCCGGTGGACCGGGAGGACCGCGCGAGGGCGGCGGCAGCATGAAAGACTTGGGCCGCTCCATGCACTATCTGGGTCGCTACAAGGTCATCACATCGCTGGCCTATGCCGCCCTGTTTATCAGCATCGGGGCCCAGCTTATCGTTCCCCAGCTGGTGCAAAACGTCCTTGACGCCGTAACTGACAGTGTGTTCGCCCGTCAGATCCTTGCCCTGCCGGATTCGGAACGCGCCGCCGCGATTGAGCAGCTGCCGCTCTCCGTCGACCAGCTGACCGAACGTGCTGTCAGTGCCGAAGGGCCCATCTACTGGGCAATGGTCTTCATCGTTGTCTTTTCCCTGGCGCGCGGGCTCTTCGCCTTCGCACAGGCCTTCCTGGCCCAAAAGGTGAGTCAGGACCTGGCCTTCGATTTTCGCAACGAGCTGTTCGAAAAGATTCAGCGCCTCTCTTTCAGCTACCATGACCGCAATCGTACCGGCCAGCTGATGATTCGCGCCACCGACGATGTCGAAAAGCTCCGCATGTTTATCGGCCAGGGCATGTTGCTCGCCGTCCAGTCCATCGTTCTGCTCATCGGCTCGCTCGCTGTGCTGGCCTTCACCAACCTGACGCTGACCCTGATCATCCTCCCGGTTCTGCCCGTGGCGCTCATCCTCTTCATGGTCTTCGGCTCCGTCGCCCAATCACTGTTCGGCGAGATCCAGCGCCGGCTCTCGACGCTCAACGAGATTCTTCAGGAAAACCTGGCCGGCATTCGCGTCGTCATGGCCTTTGTGCGCGAAAGAGAGGAACAGGACAGGTTCGACAACGCGGCCGAACGGCTCATGGATCAGCACATTCGCGTTTCGAAAATCTTCAGCTTCCTCTTTCCCTTCATCTTCCTGATCTCTAACTTGGGGCAGGCCGCCGTCGTCTACTGGGGCGGGCGGCAGATCCTCTTTGATACGCTCACGCTGGGTGAATGGCAAAAATTCTCTCTCTATCTCATCTATGTCTTCTTCCCCGTAGGCCAGCTCGGCTTTATCGTCGCCCAGATGAGCCAGGCCAGCGCCAGCGCCAAACGCATATTCGAAATCCTCGACGCCGAAAACGAAGTCACAGACAAACCTGGCGCACAGCCTATGTCGCAGGTGCACGGCCGCGTTAGCTTTACCGATGTGACCTTCCGCTACTTCAATAGCAGTGAACCTGTCCTCCAGAACGTCTCCTTCGAGGCCCAGCCAGGCGAGACCGTCGCCCTCTTGGGGGGAACCGGTAGCGGCAAGTCGACCATAATCAACCTTATCCCCCGTTTCTACGACGTGAGCGAAGGCCGCGTCCTCATCGATGACTGGGACGTGCGCGATGTCACCCTGGACAGTATGAGGCGCCAGATCGGCATCGTGCTGCAGGAGACCAATCTCTTTACCGGTACCATTCGCGACAACATCGCCTTTGGCCGCCCCGACGCCACCGACGCCGAAGTCGAGGCAGCCGCCAGGGCCGCCGCCGCCCACGACTTCATCGTCAGCTTCCCCGACGGCTATCAAACTGCCGTAGGAGAGCGCGGTACAACCCTGTCCGGCGGCCAAAAGCAGCGCGTCGCCATCGCCCGCGCCCTCCTGACCGACCCGCGCATCCTTATCCTCGACGACTCCACCAGCAGCGTCGATGTCGCCACCGAGGTGCTCATCCAAAATGCGCTCGACCGGCTTATGGTGGGACGCACCAGCTTTGTCATCGCCCAGCGCATCAGCACCGTTGTCAACGCCGACCAGATCCTTGTCCTTGATAGAGGCCGCATCGTCGACCGCGGCAACCACGAAGAGCTGATGCGCACCAGCGCCATCTACACCGACATCTACCACAGCCAGTTGGTCGAAGACGCAGCTGTCGAGGAGGAAGCGCCGCTGTTCGCGGAAGTATAGCACCCCGCCGGCAGCAGCAGACCAAGATGCGCACTATATCTCCCAGGAGCGTGCCCGATGTTCGGTGACCGCATGTTACGGCAGGAGACGCTGAAGCCCAAGAGCGTCGGCGCCACCCTGGCCCGTTTCAGTAGATACTTTCGCCCCTACTGGTTCGGCCTGACCCTCGTCACCGTTCTGATGGCAGTCAACGCCTATACTCAGGTGATCGGCCCCATCCTGATCGGCCAGGCCGTGGACTGCTTTCTGGCGCCTGCCGCCTTCGGCGAAGCCGGCGAACAGAGCAGAGGTCTTCAACTCCCGGCACAAAGCGAGCCGCAGACGGAGACCGACAGCCAGGCCAACTGCTGGTATGCCCCGGAGGTCGCCTTGGGCGACCCCGGCCGCAATGACCTGCTGCGCGGCCTCCTCAATATCACGTTGGTCATTACCGCCTACTATCTGGTCGGATCCGTCACCGGCGGATTGATGTTCTTCAGCATGAGTTGGACCGGCCACCACGTTCTGCGCCGCCTGCGCGTCCGCCTGTTTAACCACCTCCATCGCCTCTCTCTCGGCTTCTACACCCGCAACGAGACCGGCGATCTCATGAGTCGCATAACCAACGACTCAGATACGATCCAGCAAGTCGTTAGCTTTGCCCTCGTGCAGGTGCTGAGCAGCGTCCTGCTCATCCTTTGGATCGTCTGGCAGATGGTCGTATTGAACTGGGCCTACGCGCTCATCAGCCTCAGCGTTGTGCCCCTCATGGGCTTGGCGACCCTCTGGTTCAGCACCCAGGCGCGCAGAGCCTTTCGCGTCACCCGCCAGAGCATCGGCGACGTCAACGCAGAGCTGGAAGAGGGCATCTCCGGCGTGCGCGAGGTCCAGGCCTTCAGCCGCGAGGAAACCAACATCGAGCAGTTCCGCCAAAGCAATGCCGTCAACCGCGACGCCAATGTCAAGGCCGTTGCCTACACCTCTGCCCTGGCGCCCACACTTGAAGCGCTCGGATTCCTGGGCATCGCCGTCGTCGTTGGCGTCGGCGGCGTGATGCTCCTGCGCGGTCAGACACTGGCGGGTTCGGCCATCTCCCTCGGCCTGATCATCACCTTCTTGGGCTATGCCCAGCGCTTCAACATGCCCATCTCTCAGATCAGCGTCATGTGGACCAATATCCAGAGCGCCATCGCCGGCGTGGAGCGTATCTTTGAGCTGATGGACGAGGTCCCGGAAGTACAGGAGAAATTCGGCGCCCGGCCAATGCCCGCAATCAAGGGAGCCGTTTCCCTGCAAAACGTGAGAGCCGAATACGTGCCCGGGGAACCGGTCCTCAAAGGGATCAACCTGAACGCCCGTCCTGGCGAGACGGTGGCCATCGTCGGACCGACCGGCGCCGGTAAGACGACCATTATCAATCTGATCCCCCGCTTCTGGGATGTCACCGGCGGGGCCGTGCGCATCGACGGTCTCGATGTGCGTGACGTACAGCTGTACAGCCTGCGCGAGCAGATCGGCATCGTCCTCCAGGATACATACCTGTTCAGCAGTTCGGTGATGGACAACATCCGCTTCAGCCGCGCCAACGCTTCCGACGAGGAAGTGATCGCCGCCGCAAAACTGGCCCAGGCGCACGACTTTATTCAGCGGTTGCCCGAAGGCTACGAAACCGTTCTCGGCGAACGCGGCGCCGGCCTCAGCCAGGGACAGCGTCAGCTTCTGGCCATCGCCCGCGCCGCACTGGCCGACCCCCGTATCCTCATCCTTGACGAAGCCACCAGCAGTGTCGACACCCGCACCGAGCAGAGGATCCAGGCCGCGCTCAACGACCTGCTGAAGGAGCGCACCAGCTTCGTGATCGCACACCGCCTCAGCACCATCCGCAGCGCCGACCAGGTACTGGTGCTGCAAGACGGTGAGATAATCGAACGGGGCACACACGAAGGGCTGCTTGCCCAGCGCGGCTTCTACTACGAACTCTACATGAACCAGTTCCGCCGCCAGGAAGATCTCCCCGTGCAGCCCAACGGAAGCCGTCCGCCTGCCAGTCCAGTTAGAGTACCTGCGAGACCGGCCACCTGAGGCAACACGAACAACCAAAATCAATACTCCGAGTATTCCGAGCTCCCTGTTGGTTGCCAATCTGGTCCAGTTGAGGTCGCCGGGAACCTGCTCTCACCGACCTCTGCCCTTGCGGCCTCCCCAACCCTGACCGCTCAACTTCGGCCTGACGGCAGGCGAATACGAGATCGCATCTGGTTCGTGGCAAGTGTCGGCAATCACCGTACTGCCGGAGCGCCAGCGACCCGCCTCGCTTCCTACCCGCGTCGCCTATCTGGTTTAAGTTGTCATTTGGGTCCAAACAAACGGGGAAAATGCCAAAGATTGCTGGCCGGATCACCTACTCCGACCGAAACTGCAGCCAGACCAGCGGGATCAACATGCCGATCACCACAATTGGTACGCTATCCCAGGGGGCAAGATTGACCTGAATCCACAGGCCGCCGGGAATAGCGTCTACTCCGTAAAGTATGTAAGCGCCCCAGCCCACGAGCATCGCCCACAGCAAACGCTGAACCAGCATCTGGCGCGGCATCACCTGCACCAGCACCACGAGCAGCAGCGCCAGCACCACCAACTGCGTGACCATGGCAATCGTCAACGAAAAGATATCGAGCTCGACCACCTCCGGCCTGACCACCGAAACGCGTGTCGGGACTGCTTCCGCCGTCGCCACAGTTGTCACCGCCGCCCCCTGACTTGGCGCCGGCGTGGCCGCCCGCTCCGGGTTCGTGACCTCAATCTGCGTTCTGTCCGACGCCACGTCCGGGTCTGGGATGCGCGCCCGGATCTCCGTACTGGAGTCTGCCTCGACACTGTTGACCGCAATCAGGAGTGTGCCGGTTCTCTCCAAGAGCACCGATTTACGCGCTAGCCCGTCCCGAGTGGGAACGGGATTTGACTGGATGGCAAGCTCCTCGCCCTCATAGATCAACCGGAAGTTCACAGGCGTTCCATCCGGGACTGTGTTCCCGTTGTGATCCAGAATCGGGCCGGCCTGCAGCTCCAGGCTGTCACCGAGCTGCAGGTCGGTCTGGATGAGCACGACCTCGTCATCCTCCGCCTGTTCGCTGACGATGCCTTCGTTCAGGACAGTCAGGTCGATCCGCTGGTTCGGATCCGGCTCCAGCCGTTCGACCAGGTTGCTGAAGCGCGTGCCTGGCACGCTGACCGGAGGCGCGCCGGTGACCGTCTGCGCACGGAACAATGCCCGCACGGCCGCCTCTAAAAATGGCTGCGTCTTGGAATATACGCCGAGAAAAGCGGTCATCTTCCCGATCTCGGTCGAATCGAAGAAGTACGGTTCGTTGAGCGCCAGCACCACCAGTTTGCTCCCTGGCAGCCGGTCGCTGCGCTGACGCAGAAACCGTTTGACCGCGTCGCTGCTGTCGTAATTCGCCACATCCACGTCCAACATGCCAAAGATCAGCCAGTCGGCGTTCAGGATCTCCTCCTCCAACCCCTCTGCAACCGAGGAGTCGGCTGTGCCGCTCAGGAGAGAGTTCAATTCAGAAAATGTACGACTTCGAATCTGCTCCCTTTGCAGCTGGTTGGTCGCCTCCGGCCCGTAGAGCCGTAACATTATCTCTTCCAATGCGGTCGGTTCTACGATGGCATCCGCCAGGCAGCCGTCACATTCATGCAAAATGCGACTATCGGTGAAGATCAGAATATTCTCATCTTCGCCCGGCGGCGCAGGCAGCGGGTCGGTCAGCCCCGGGGAGTCGGGGAAGAAGATCGTCAGCGCCTCACTGGCGACCTGGTCCAGCAGCATCTGCGCCCTTCTTTGATTTTCCGTGCTGAACCCCGCCTCCAGATCGGCCGGCCCCACTACCACATCCCCCAGGTCGATCTCAACATCTGCATTTGGCGAAACGACTCCCGCTGTCGCCCCATCGGCCCTGTTTTCAGGGGCATACAGCCGCACTTTCAAGCGCAAAATCCGCCGTAACGAGGCATCCACTCGCGCCGCAAACTCGGCATCGTTTGTATAGCGCTCGCGGAAGAATATGATCGTCTCTTTGATGTTGGCCCTCTCATCCAGCCAGCTGTCCGTCAGAGAAAAGTCTGCCAGAAAGAGCAGGTCGTTGCCGGCCGTAAATGCATCCAAAGCAATGCGCCGCCGCGGGAACTCCGCCAGAGGCGGGTCGTAATACCGGCGCACCGCCATCACACCCAGCGCGTCGCTCATCAAAACTCCGCCCTCCGCACGCCAGGGAGCAAACTCGTCCAGATCCAGCAGAATGCCCAGCTCTTGTGCTAGGCTGATCGGCGGCGTGCGCTCGCGACTGCCCTGGAAACTGCTGAAACGTATGTGCCCGGACATCAGTGCCTCGGTTGCGGCCATCGTCCCGTCCACTCTCAGAATCGCAGATGGCCGCTCGGTAACCGCGGCAAATGGCGGCAGTTCGATTCGCTGCAGCTCCTGTAAACTCTTCTGTATCGTCGCAATCTCCTCATCCGGCCGCCGATCCGTACCGCCCAGACCAGGGAAATGTCCTGTCACGGTTGCCACCCGATTGCCGCTGCCGCGGTGGATTCCTGTTACATAAGCCTGGCCCATTCGCCCGACCCAGAACGGGTCACCGCCAAACGTGTGCAGCCCTAATCCGGTCACCAGATCCGGACGCGGCTGTTCTATCACGTCCAGCGCCGGCCCCAGTATGAGATTCACCCCCACACTGCGCAACTCCCGACCGTGGACCGCACCGACCTCCTCCACCAGATTGGGATTCCAGGTGGCCCCCAGCGCCATCTGCGGCGGGATCGCGGTGAATCCGGCCCGCAGTGCCGTGCCCGGCATGCCGTCGCCCCCCTGTTCCACCCCGATCAACAGCGGAATCTCCAGCGGCAATCTCTGCTCCAGGCCGGATTGTAAAATGCCCGGAATCGCCGCCCCCCCCTCCTTGACGTTCAACGCCTCCGTCGGTGCCAGGTAGATGCCGTACGCCAGTGCCTGCAGCTGATTCGTAAGCCGCGCGATGTCCTCCGGTGTCGTACCGCTGTAGTTGCTGAAGTTGCGATTCCAGGGACTGATTACCACCCCGCCCACCCGGTACTCCTCAATCAACTCGGCAACGTCGCTTCTCGGCCCGATGTCGTTGCCCTGAAAGGTGACCACAAACAGCTGGCCAACCCGGTCCGCGACGCTCATACCCGCGATCAAGTCGTCAAGGCGTGCTTCCAGAATCTCGTCCGGGCCAGGCGTAGGCGTTGGTGAAGCTGTGGGTGTAGAGGATGGCGTTGGCGTATATGAGGGCGTGGACGTCGGCGTGACCGACGGCGTGAGCGCCAGATTGGTGGCTTCAGCCGCCGCCGTCGCAGTCAACTGCGCCCCCACGGTGGCCGTAGCCCGAATCGACTCAAGCAACTCCTGGGCCGAACGGGTCGCCGTGCCAGTGGCCGCCTGCAGTTCCGTCGCCGCAGTCGAATCGGTTCGTTGCGAACCGGGGGAAGGCGTACTCTCCTCCTGGGCAGCAGCTAGCTTTACCAGTGGAACCCCGCCGTCAAAGTCGAATGCCAGCAACGCGGCAGCCAGCAACGCGGCGGCCAGCGCAATGATGCGCAGACGAACCCCGCCGCTACGCCTGGCACCCTTTCGATGGCTTCGCTGCCCGCAACGGTATCCTCTCATCAAATCCGATTATACACGATCAACCCATCTGTCGGAATGACCAATCCCGCCCCCCGCGTAGCATCCGGCGCAGTCAAAAACTGAGGTCACAAACCGATGGCGCACACCGCTTTCATCCCCTGCGCCAACACCCGTAGGGACACCCCTTGCGAATGCCCTCGCCCTCCCGCCCCATTTGGACTGCACACCACACCAATGCGCGCATCCCACAACGCTATCCCACTACATCTCTCCTTCCCTTCGGAGCAAATAGCCCCCCCGACAGACAACAAACGATCGCGCGCTATCCTGACCATCCTTATCAATCCCGCAAACCTTAAGTACTGACGAACGACTGTCCGGTCCACACAACCATCCCCCACATGCCGCCCAGTCATTGACCACTAACCACTGACCACTGCAGTACGGGTGCATCCCAAATGAGGGTAAAAAGTCGCATACCTCTGGAGACAACCCAGCCACGGTCAGTTCTCATTCCAGTTTGCGCCAGAATAAGCGCCGTCACTGACTACTAACTACTGACTACTGCAGTTCTGGGCGGTCGGGCCTATTCGGCCCTCCCTTGTGCGGGGGCTCCGCCCCCGCAACGCCCCCTCTCCTTAGACGTGCCTGGTCGACCGGGTGTCGATATTCGTAATAGGTGCCTAATCGAAGGTGTCCAGACAGACCACGTCCCGCCAGTCCAATCAGATCCCCGTAGGTGCCTGCCTTGTGACTGCCCTCGCACCCTCCCCAAACTGACGGACTCCACCGTACGGCCAGGCCTGGCACCTGAACTGCGTCTCACCCAAAGACGCTAAACAACGCCAGCCACCGCCGCCATGGATTCCCCGCCAGACTGTTCCCACCCCAAATCTGGGATGCACCCGCAGTTCGGGGTGCATCCCAAATTGTTTGCTGGGTCAGGTAAGGCCAGGGAGCGCAAGAGGGTTGAGTTGGTGCTGGCTAAGTAGTGTTGAACGCAGAGCGAGCATAGCTTGAGCGCCTAGACGAGACCAGCGCA
>DAOUHY010000268.1:0-1642 GCA_034428435.1 Caldilineaceae bacterium
GCTCAGGGGATCTGCGCGGGCGCCTTGTCGAAGCGCAGATCACGTGGACCGGCCCGTGGAGCATGCAGGGCCGCTTTGTCCGAGATGTATCACCGGTCGAAGCGTGAGCGCATGCCGGCGTTTGCCCCGGCAAACGCTGAAATGAATCCAACAAGCGGGCCGCGGCCTGGTCGGTTGTCGCCAAAATGAACTCCCTATTCTTCAACATACTCCTCTTCCTTGTCGGCTTCGCATTCCTGACCGGCGGAGCCGATTTTCTTGTGCGCGGCGCAAGTCGCCTGGCCGTCCGTCTGAACATTCCTCTGGTCGTAATCGGACTGACCGTCGTGGCCTTCGGCACCAGCCTGCCCGAACTGGTCGTCAGCCTGATAGCCAACCTTCAGGGCGGCAGCAAAGCCAACCTCGCCATCGGCAACGTCGTCGGCAGCAACATCGCAAACCTGGCCCTGATCCTGGGTGTTGTCACCGTGCTGCGTCCTCTCCCAGTAGACCGCCAGCTGATTCAACGCGAATACCCCCTCATGATCGGGATCTCACTCCTGTTCACCGCAATGGCGTGGGACGGGCACATCGTCCGCTGGGAGGGAATCCTTCTCTTCCTGGGCCTGATCGGATTCATCTATTGGAGTTACGTTGGCAGCCGTTCGCTCGCCGAGGAAAAGGAAAGCGAAGCGCTTGACTACATTGGCGGGGAGTCAGGGGTCGATTCCTCATCAGACGACGCAGTCGAATCTGCCGCAGACATCGGGGACGACGCCGAAACCGATCTGGCACATTCTCAGAGAAGAATCGCCCGCGCCACCAGGAACCCGCTTCTGCCAGCCGCCATTTCCGGGCTTTTCCGTTCACTCCTTCTCCGCGACATCGGCATGGTCGTGATCGGCATCGCCGTACTCGTTTACGGCGCTGACCTGCTCGTCGATTCGGCTACCTTCATCGCCAGATACTTTGGCGTGAGTGAACTCGTGATTGGTCTCAGTCTGGTCGCTTTGGGGACGAGCCTGCCCGAACTGGCAGCCTCCGTGGTGGCAATCCTGTACAAACGCGGCGACATCGCTCTCGGCAATCTCGTCGGCAGCAACCTCTTCAACATGCTGGCAATCGTTGGCATCACGGCCGGCGTCCGCGCACTGCCTGCCCCCTTGAGCATGCGTTGCGTGGACTTCCCCGCCATGCTCCTGGTGGCAACGCTTCCACTTCTCCTGGTCCTGCGGCCGCCCCACGTGGTAAATCGCTGGAAGGGGGCAACTATGCTGACCCTCTACTTCGCCTATACGATTGGGATTTTCATCATTGAACAGGGGAATGGCATCTGCTGAGGCAATAGCAGTAGTCAAGAAGACAACAGCCAGCGCAAAACTGCTACTGGAAGCGCTCCGATCTGCGGCAGAGGAACCAGCGACTCTCTTATCTTCACTCTCCACTCGCATTTGGGCGGTCGGGCCTATTCGGCCCTCCCTTGTGCGGGGGCTCCGCCCCCGCAACGCCCCCTCTCCTACAACATGCCTGGTCGACCGGGTGTCTCCATCTGTGACGAGTGCCTAATCGAAGGTGTCTAGCCAGACCACGTCCCGCCAGTCCCCCGCAGACAACACTGCGGCACTCTCTCCTCGCCCCCGTGCCTGCCCTGTGATTCTCCAAA
>DAOUHY010000269.1:0-2108 GCA_034428435.1 Caldilineaceae bacterium
GAAACTCCCTTCCACCTCCCCCGTAGGGGCACCCCTTGTGTGTGCCCAGGCCCGCCACCCTATGAATGCGGAGGCCCAACCAGATATACGGACTGTGCTTGAGGAAAGTACCCACCGCGACGACGTCCGCTGGCGTGGGGCTCGATACGATCGAGGGCACGCGGCTGCCACCGGCAACGACCGCAATGTCAACGGCGCCGCCCGCAAGCGTCTGCAGATGGTCCACGCCTGGGCCTCCCGCTACCAATTCGACCTCTAGGCAAACATCAGCAAAATAGCCCAGTTCGATCGCGTTGTACCAGGGCGCCTCCTCATCATTCAGCACCCACGGCATCCCTACCTTGATGCTGTCGACGCTGTCGCACTCCATCGGCTCCCACGTCGCATCGGCCGCCGGCAGCAACTCGTTAGTGAAATAGCTCTCAGCCGGGAAGTTCTCCTCGACACAGGCCAGTATCTGTTCAAACTCGGCCTCGCTGCCGGCTTCGACCTCCTCTGCCGCCATCGGCTCTTCCTCAGCCTCCATCTGCTCCTCTTCGGCCGCAGGAGCAGCGGGGGCCGGCGCAACGCAGGCGCTCACAATGAGTGCCAGCAATGCAATCAGTATCAGTGAAACAATCGAGCGGTTCATAAATGGCGTCTCCTTTGGATGGATTTGAAACAATCGACTATGCATTAGGAAGAGGACAGCGCTTTCGCCATGGTTCCAACCTTCAGGCGAGTCGCCGCCTTACCCGTTTAAGCTAAGCGGGATAGTCATCGCGACGGAAGTAAGCTTTGTCGAGCGTGTTCTTTGTGCACGTTACGTCGGCAGTCACCCAATGAGTAGCATACCCTCGGCGCCACCGGTCCGACTCGTTACGATGCGATGTATGCAGCGCTTGGCTGTGGTGAAACACCACACCACCCTTCTTGACCAGGGCCAGCGACTCCTTCTCCAGGTCGATCAAGTCCGGCGGCGGCACCAGGTTGTACGGTTCCCCCGGAACCGCTTCATGCGGCAGGATCGGACCCTTGTGAGAGCCGTCAATGTAGCGCAGACAGCCGTTTTCCTCTTCGACGTCGTCCAACGCAATCCACGCCGTGATCACATGGTCGCCGGGATGGCACTGAAAATAGAAGTTGTCCTGGTGGTATGGCTTGGCCGACCCGAAATGGGGCGGTTTCATGAAAATCTGATCGCCCGACAACAGGGGCGTAGAGCCCAGAAGTTTCGCCAGCAATGCCGTAAGCCGCTCATCCAGAATAAACGACTGAAACTCGCCTCTCTTCAGAAACGGCGTGTCTATCTTGCGCGGTGCAATCTCTCCGCCTTCCGACTTGTCGACCACATATCCGTCGCCTTCCCTGCTCAGCTCCTGCTGACTCAATTCAAGTGCAATCTGGGCAATCCTCTCGGCCTCTTCCCGGCTGAACACACCCTCTTCCACCGCCCAGCCCTTCTCCCAATAGTCGCGGTATGTTTCTGGATGCATAGAGACCTCCCTATGGAATTGAAAGCGTGTATTGATGGGATTCCGCTCGCGTGTCGTCAATTATGCCATAAAAAAACGGCCTATGCCTGATCAGGATGCCACTGAAATCGACTAACCATCGGCCCGCATCATTTCTGTCTCCAGCCAGCCCGAGCTAGACTCCACAGTCCTCCGACCGCCATCCTCGAGGCTAAACTCGCCCCACATTCCTGCCCCCACAATTCCTCTGAACCGACCTGGCCGCTGCGAAGGGGGATCCCAATCGCAGCTTATATGGGCAAAGTCTCGTGTGCATCCCAAATAAGGGCGAAGTTCCGACTACCTTTGGGCCGCAACCAAGCCGCGCACAGCCCCGTTCCAATCTCCGGCAGAGTAAGCGCCGTCACTGACCACTAACCACTAACCACTGACCACTGCAGTTCTGGGCGGTCGGGCCTATTCGGCCCTCCCTTGTGCGGGGGCTCCGCCCCCGCAACGCCCCCTCTCCTACAACATGCCTGGTCTACCGGGTGTCTCCATCTGTGACGAGTGCCTAATCGAAGGTGTCTAGCCAGACCACGTCCCGCCAGTCCCCCGCAGACAACACTGCGGCACTCTCTCCTCGCCCCCGTGCCTGCCCTGTGATTCTCCAAA
>DAOUHY010000270.1:0-2130 GCA_034428435.1 Caldilineaceae bacterium
TAGAAGTCGTGAGAATGGCCGGCGCCGCCGTAGAAGTGGCAGTTCCAGAGGCAGTTCAGGTCGTCGTCGTAGATGTAGATGGGGTTGACGAAGGTGGAGACGAGGATGTCGCGCCTGGCGCCGAGGCCACGAATGTCGCAGAGCTGGAGTACACAGTTGGGGCCGGTTTCGACCTCTTTGCGGTAGTAGCCGCGGTCGCCTTCGAGGATTCTGAGGTAGCTGCGGCCGTCGCGTTCGGTGACATAGACGATTTCGGTTTTGCCGTCGCCATCGATGTCGCTGACGGCGGCGGCGACATCGTGCATGGCCCAGTGGCCGGTACCGAGGGGTGCGCCTTCCTGCCACATGACGTCGCCGTCGAGCTTCATGGCGGTGACGCAGTGGACCTGCTTTTCGTGGCGGTAACCGCCGGCCGACATGCGGGGGATGTGGCAGTCGCGGGCCTGGAAGAAGACCGCTTCCAGCTCGCCGTCGCCGTCGAGGTCTCCGAGGCGCATTCCGGTATCGCCGAAACCGGTTGTATCGACCTCGTTGGCAAGACGAAATGGACCAGTCATAGTAGCCTCTGTTGGGATGCCTGCGGGATTCACCGCCACTGCCTTTTGCGATCTGTCACTATCAGACGCAACCGGGGACGCAGTCGTCTGGCCTAGTGATGGCAAGTCGCGGGCATGGTTGCTGCGTAGCCTGCGTCATTCTAATGGGAAAGAACCTTCTCGTCAATGTTGGAAAAATCAGGAAGTTGGTCCTCAATTTGGGGCAGAAATTTCTTGTGGGCGATTGAACGGGATGGCGAGGGCAGTTCGTGTGATGGCGATCTTGCTTGAGCGCTGGGAGCGTTAAATGAACGAGTACTTTCGTTCTTCCGGTTCTCGCGATGGTGTAGGGGAGCTGGTATATGCCCGCTAGTGCGAGTATCGGGCAAGAGAATACGAGAGATCACGAGAGTCTGCGAGCGTTCACAAGAGTTTGTTTGCGTTTGTATGTGTTTACGAGAGTCTGCAAGTGTCAACAAGAGTTTACAAGCGTTTGTATGTGTTCACGAGAGTCTGCGAGCGTTCACAAGAGTTTGTTTACGTTTGTATGTGTTTACGAGAGTCTGCGAGCGTTTACAAGAGTTTGCATACGTTTGTATGCGTTCACGAGAGTCTGCGAGCGTTTACAAGAGTTTGCATGCGTTTGTATGCGTTCACGAGAGTCTGCGAGTGTTCACAAGAGTTTGCATGCGTTTATATGCGTTCATGAGAGTCTGCGAGTGTTCACAAGAGTTTGCATGCGTTTGTATGTGTTCACGAGCGCACTTAAGGCCAGTCGCTCATGGCTGCCCTTACATCCTCGATAGTTAACGGCTCAGCATCAGGAGCGACGCGAAAGGAAGGGATGTCTTCGTCGACTTCCAGGGTCTCGATTCCGTTGGAGCCTCGCCGAGCCAACTCGGAAATCGCACTTTCGAGGCTCCAACGGTCGTATTCCGCCATAGTTCGTGCGAGCGCAAGCACGTCATCGTCTATCGTCAGGGTTATTCGCATATTGGCCCTTCTACATTATGAAGTCAGGTGTTGAAGTTCGTGACCATGGGGCTGCGGCATCCAGAGAAGAGAGGCCAGACCAACCTCCGAAGCTCGCTTATACATAGTTCAGGCAGCCCAGGGTTACTTTGCTCGTAAGAAAAACAGTCGCACAGTTTTTGTGACGCGTCATGTCACGTAATGTCGTACCATTTAGCGCAGAAATGAAATTCTCTGGGCCGAGGGTACTGATTTTACAGAGGTTCGCTCGCCGTCAGAGATAGGTTACGAAGTTTGCTTCTCTGGTCTGGCGCCATTATAGCACAGAAAGGGCGCCCACAAGGGGCGCCCCTACATGGGGAGCATCTTAGTTTTGGGGTGGGAACAGTCAGGCGGGGAATCCGTGCCAGCGGTGGCTGAAGTCGTTTACATGCTTTTGGAGAAACGCTGGGCAGGCACGAGGGCGAGGAGAGAGTGCCGCAGTGTTGTCTGCGGGGGACTGGCGGGACGGGGTCTGGCTGGACACCTTCGATTAGGCACCTGTTACGAATATCGACACCAGGTCGGCGAGGCATGTTGTAGGAGAGGGGGCGTTGCGGGGGCGGAGCCCCCGCACAAGGGA
>DAOUHY010000271.1:0-2828 GCA_034428435.1 Caldilineaceae bacterium
CGCGCCCGCTGGGGGTTGGATCGCCCCCATCATGAGCAGTTCTTTCTCTGGGCGTGGAACCTCTTGCGCGGAGATTTCGGCGACTCTCTGATCCGCAAGGGAATACCCGTGCGGCAGATGATCTTCGAAGCAATCCCGGTAACCGCAATCCTGAATGTAACCTCTCTTGCGCTTGCGCTGTTGGTTGCCATTCCGGCCGGCATCGTCGCCGGCGTCCGCCGCAACTCCTCCTTCGACTACAGCACAGCCGTCGGCTCTACTCTGGGCGTGGCCCTGCCCAACTTCTGGCTCGCCCTCATGCTCATCGTACTCTTCGCCCTCTATGTGCCGCGTTGGTTCGGCGACCTGCCCCTGATCGGCCGCATTCCACCCTTCGGGCTGAAGTCGTGGCAGGGCTACATCCTTCCTGTCCTGGTGCTGACCACCGAACAAATGGCCGTCCTCACGCGCGTCATGCGCGCCTCGACCCTGGAAGTCCTTACCCAGGACTACGTGCGCACAGCCTACGCCAAAGGGCTGCCGAACATGATCGTGCTTGTCCGCCACGCAGTGCGCAACGCGCTGCTCCCGGTCGTAACGGTCATCGGTTTCCGCATCGCCTTCATTCTCAGTGGCACCATTGTCGTCGAAACCGTCTTCGCCATCCCAGGCATCGGTCGCCTTTTCACCGATTCGATCTTCCGCCTCGACTACCAGGTCGTTCAGTCGCTGGTCGTCGTACTGGCCGTTCTCGTCGTCGTCGTGAATCTGCTAACAGACCTGACCTACGCCATCATCGATCCGCGTATTCGGATCAATTAGATTGATCTTACTCTCCCTTAGCAAGAGCCTAGTCGATTCCCAACGGCTGCTGGAACCAGCATTGTCGGCGGAAGATAAGTTTCCAATTCTATGGTCTGTAGAGCTTGATTCCCCAGAGGAGGCAAAAAAATGGCTGAATCAATTTCTGGACTCCTCTGCCTAGGCATCATATTGGCGTTCGTTATTATTGCGTGGAAGAACTACTCGGCTCGTGAGAAGGAACGGGAGGAACTATTCGGGTCACAAAGGTTGGTATTCGAAAAATGGGCAGCTGAGCGTTTTGGTCCAAGTGAAGTTAGTGAGGCAGCAAGATTGAGACCTCCTAATCCCTATGAATTGGGATTGGATACAGAGGAACGGACCCGCCGGAAAGATATAGTGAGAAGCATGCCCCCAAAATGGGCGGAGGAGTTTATCAGACAAGATGTAACAAATCGTAGACGGCAGGCCGAGCATTTCGAGTCTTGGGGAGAAGAAAAATTCGGCAGATCTTGGTCAGAGACCCGTGACCGACTTTGTCGTCTGGTCAGCGCCAACCGAACGCCATCCATCGACAAACTGGCAGACAGCGAAATTGAAACTTTGAACAGCTATCTCCTGGCGGAAACACTGGGAGGGGTTAACCCATCAGGCGCCGCTACCCCTGTTAAGCCGGAGGAAACTTCGCAGCCAGTGAGGTGGACAAAACAGAACTGCGGGAACTGTGGCGCCCCTTTGCTAAAAGGGCAGTGCATCTACTGCAGCACCGCCTATGCACCTGAGTGACCAGTTAAGCCTGTTCAGGGATCTATTGCGAACTCGAACGGCAAGGTCTATAGTCATGGCATCACACCACGTTTGCATTGGCCTGAAGCCCGCGTCGATGCTGGTCAAGAAAGTTGAAGACGAGTGCTTGCCGGAACGAAGTAGACTGTATGGGAGACGTTACCACGCCCAAGTCCAGGAGTTAGTCAACAGCCTTTCTGAGACAGAATAGTCGCTCGCCTTTCACGTCTTGCAGGACCTTGCTATGAAAGACGCAAAGGTCGTTTCCCCAAATGAACTTTCGCGCCTTGCCCGAATGGCGCTTGGAGGCAGTTCTCTTGACGAACTCCGCCAGCTTCTGGCTCTACAGGCTGAACGAATGAAGGAGCACTACGAACTGACGGAAGAAGAACGCGCCGATTGGCAAGCGGGAGACTTTAGTCACCGAGAGGTCGATCAGGTGTTGCAAATGGATGGCTCTTAACTCGTGCGCTACCGGAGCGCTTCCTGAACATGCCATTACAGAGTTAGAACTACACGTCTATCGCACCGCTATATCTTTGGGTTAAACTGTGTCGAATTCGACTACCTCGGCGGCAAACGCCCAACTCATCTCTGAAACGGCCCACCGCTCCGAATGGAGCCAGGCCTGGCGGCGCTTCTGCGCCAATCGTATTGCCCTCGGTGGCCTGGTTGTGATCCTCCTCTTGGCGCTGATGGCGATCTTTGCTCCTTTCATTTCGCCCTACGACCCCATCGACGAAATCTTTCGCGGCATGCGCGGCGGCAGTCCTACCCTAGCCCATCCCTTCGGCTACGACCATCTGGGACGCGACCTCCTCAGCCGCGTAATCTTCGGTACCCGCGTCGCCTTGCTCGTCGGCCTGCTGGCAACCGGTATCGCAGTTACCTTGGGCGTAGTCATCGGCGCAGTGGCCGGTTACCTCGGCAGCTGGGAGGACACACTGATCTCCAGGGTTATCGACACCCTGATGGCATTCCCCATCATCGCCCTTCTGGTCGTGCTCGCCGCAGTTCTGGGGCCAAGCCTCGTTACCACCGTCGTCGTGATCGGCGTCACCGGCTGGGCCCGCTTCGCCCGCGTCGTACGCGCAGACATCATGTCCCTGAAGGCGACCGACTTCGTCACCGCTGCCCGCGCCGTCGGCGTGCGCGACTGGCGCATCATCTGGCGCCATCTTCTCCCCAACGTCATGGGCCCGATCATCGTTTTGGCAACCCTCGGCATCGGGGGCATTATAATTCTCGAATCCGCGCTCTCC
>DAOUHY010000272.1:0-3366 GCA_034428435.1 Caldilineaceae bacterium
ATGAAGATCGAGCCGGCCGGCCCGGCCATGAACTCGCTGCCGCGCACACGGTCCAGATGCTTGAGGTGGTCATTGGCCGAGTAGAGAAGATGCGTCCCGGGGATAATCTCGGTCGGCCCCATCTCCATCGTGCAGTCCTGCGGCAGATAGAAGACCTGCAGGTTGCGCAGCTCATGCGTGAACTTCGAATTGCCGTCGCGGTGCCAGCCCTGCGCCTCCGTCGGATATTCGACGCGGTGATTGCTCATCAGCAGCGGCAGTCCGAAATTGACGCCCAGCAGCGAGCGCACCGCGCCCGCGGCCTGCGGATTCTTGATCACGCCGTCCAAGAACCAGTCTTCATACAGGATCTCGGTCGGCTCATGCGAGATATTCTTCTCCAGAAAGGCGCGGGCGCGCGCGTTGACGTCGTCCGGCACGACCGCTTCCAGCCGGACATAGCCCTGTTTGCACAGCTCCAGGACCTCGTTATCGTTCAGGGTCGGCTCACAGTCATAGTAGATTTTCATCTCTCTATCTCCACTTCTCCAGAATGAACTCGCAGCCCAGCCCGGTGGGCCGGTTCTCATCGGGCACCAGCGCCAGATTGGGGAACTGCACGATCCGCCAGCCGTCCTGCATGGCGTCAAGTACGGTCTCGTAGGGCCACGGGTCGCCCGGATGCTGCTCCACCACCTCACCGCCCTCCACCAGCGAAAACCCGATCACCTGCGAAGCCACCGATGTCTGGTCGGCCTGAAGATAGAGCAGATCCTGCTGGCCCGCGCCGCCGCGGCGCAGCGTCTCGATCACCTCTCGCAGCTGCTCTTCCTTGAGCGAGCCCTGTTGCAGCGCCTCGATACAGCCCTCAAGCTGTTGTATCGCCGTCTGCGCCATGTCCGTCTCCTGAACAGTGCGCCGGTCATGGGGATACGTGCGGCGATCCCCATGACCGGCCTGTTTATAGTCGTTCCCAGCGTCGGCGCAGGTCGTCCTGCAGCCCGGCGCGCCTTACCACTTGCTCAGATCCCAGGAGCCGCCGCTCTCCGTGCTGTTCGTCTCAATGGCACGGTCGGCCCACTCCTCCCAGACCTGTTGCATGCGCTCGGCGGCCTCATCGATGGTGATCTGGTCCAGATAGAACTCCTGCAAGATGATGAACGCCTCTTCGCGCGCGCCGGCATCAACCATGTCCGCATAGGACCAGCGCATCACACTTGTCGGAATATGCGCCTTGGCCGGTTCGGCCACCTCCGGCCGCACGTTCGGCTCCACGTCCTTGATCACGGGGACCAGGCCCGGTCGGCCTTTGACCGCATGGCCCCAGTTGGCGGAGAGGAATTGCAGGAAGTCTACTGAAGCCTCAAGCGTGCCGCGCTTGACAGCGGCTGCATTCACCACCCAGGCGCCGGCGGGACCACCCACAAACGGCCCCGGCTCCTCTTCCATCGAATACTCGGAATCCACCAACCCGACCACCGGGCCGGACGCCACGCCCACCTCGAAATCGACCTCAGGATTGCCCAGAATGGCCTCGGCCTCCCAGGAGCCACTCATGCGGATCAGCACCTTCCCGGTAAGGAAGTCGCTCAACTGCACCGGCGCCCCGATCTTCCACTCCTCGGTCACATAGGGCACCCACAGCTTTCCAAGCCGCAGCGTCTCCTTGTACTCGGTATCGGTCGCCGCGAACAGGCCCTGCTTGATGGCGCGCGAGAACTCCTCAGCCTCGATCACATTTTCGCTCAGGCTGACCTTGTAGTCCAGCCGCCATTCCGCCAGACCTTTTGGCTCGATGATCGAATGGTCGAAGATCAGGCTGTCCCAGTTGCCGGCGGGCGAGCAGCACATGAGGTGCATGGGCGTCTCATGGCCGGCCGCTTTCAACTCTTTCAACAATTCGACCAGTACGGTGATGTTTGTACGCGGGCTGGGGAACTCCAGGCCCAGCTCATCAAGCGCGGTCTTGTTGTAGTAGATGAGCGATGGCGCGGCGGTTTCGAGCGGAATCGAGTAGTAGCGTCCGGCCAAGCTCTTACTCTGCGCCAGGATGCCATCGAACCCGTTCGCCCACTGGTCGACCCAGCGTTCGCTGCCGGCCTTGCCATCCGTCACATAGGGGTTGGGCTGGCGGAAGTAGGCATCCAGGGGAACCAGAAGCCCTCTGTCGCCTTCCGCGCCATCGTAGCCGGTGCTGCCGTAGTAGCGCATCAGGTCGGGGCCTTGACCAGCGGCGATCGCGGTCTTCATGTACCAGATCAGAGAGGTCTGCGCGCCGGGCGGCGCCTCCGGCACGCCGAAGGGCACGACGTCGATGCCCGGATGCATCTCTTCCCACTGGGCGATCAGCTCTGCCATGTACTCGTTGCCGGTCTCACCGGCCGCTCTCTGGGCGTCCGTCAGCCCCTCGGGCGGCATGTAGCCCCCGTCGAACATGACGACCAGCTCGCCTTCGTAGTCAAGATCCGGCGGGCCGGTTGCCGGCACTTCCACCACTTTCTCGACCACCCTCTCCACTTCGACGACCTGCGGCGCGCAGGCACCCATCAGTGCGACAAGCGCGACAGCGATCACGGTGAAAATCAGGCGCCGCGGGCTTGTGTACGATTTCTTCTGCGTTTGCGCAAACGTATCCTTGGATTTCATCGGTAGCTTCTCCTTTGCTGGCTTAAGTCCCGTTTGAACCTGTCCGTTTGCTGTGCATCGATCGATAGGCTTCTCCTTCGTTCCCCTGCACTTCCTGCATTCACGGCTATAGCTCTGCATGAACGCCTAGAATTTGAGTGCCCCGCTTGACAACCCTTGTATGAACGCCTTACGCGCCAGTATGAACACGAGCACGAGCGGCAGCGAAGATATGACAAAGGCGGCGAACATGAACCCCCACTGTGTCTGGCCAAGACTCGACCCATGAAAAACGGATTTGGCAATACTGAATATGCCCAGCGTCACCGTTTTATTCTTGTCCGAAGTCAACGTCACCGACGGCCAGATGATGTCATTCCACTGCCCCAGGAGCAGAATGATCATCAGCGTCGCCATAATTGGCCGGCACAGGGGTAGCGCGATCTTGAAAAACACCTGCCAGTCGCCCGCGCCGTCGATACGCGCGGCCTCGAACAGCTCCTCGGGCAGCCCGGCCATGAAGGGGCGAATAAGAAAGACGCCGAAGACAGCGCCGCCGGCCGCATAGGGAAAGATCAAGGCCCAGCGCGTGTCCATCATCCCCAGGCTCAACACCACCAGATACTGCGGCACGAGATAGAGGACGAACGGGATCATCATCAACATGATAATCGCGTAGAAAAACATCTCTTTCCCCGGAAAACTGAACCGGGCGAAGACGTAGGAGGTATAGCTCGCCAGCGCGAGGGCAAATGGAATCGC
>DAOUHY010000273.1:0-3267 GCA_034428435.1 Caldilineaceae bacterium
CCTGTTGAGCGTGGAGCATAGTCTATTTGTCGACACCGACGAGTATGACAACTATGTCGAGGGCACAGAGGCGGGCTGGCCGGCCTTTTTCCGCATACTGCAGATTTACATGTCCCATCACAGGGGACAACCTTGCGCGCTGCTTGAGGTGATGGGCGCGGCATCGGATGGGGCTCAGGCGTGGAACGAGTTGGCAACTGCTCTTGGATTCGCGGCTGTGGAGAAGGGGGAACGTTTCGGAGCGCCGCCCGGCAAACTGAGGATCTCAGGCGTGGTCGATACAGTTCCTGACGAGACCGAGGTCATCCTGCATGTTGAGGAGCCGACGGCGGGCGTGGCGCATCTTTTTGTGTGGCCTCTGAACGATCAGATTCTGCTGTCGGTCCGGTTCTATCTGTACGGCGAGGATGCGGCTGAGGTTGTTTCGCGTGAGGAACCGGTCTGGCGTTCGTGGATGGAGGAGCAGTTCCCGTCATCCCAGGGTTGAAATTGGGGGCACAGCAGGTTTCGCGAGGCGCTCTCGACTTTCTGGCAAGCCAAAACGGTGCGGCTGCCGGCCCTGATGGCCCTCACTAGCCGCCAGGGCGCACTTCCTTTTTGGGCGGGGTAAGGAACTGTTCATTCGGGAATCCCCCAGATTCCCGGGGAGGCGATTTCCAGGCAGTTCTGCGAAGGGTCGCGAAAGTAGATGGATCGACCGCCTCGTGGGCGAAGCTCCTTCTCGATTTCGACGCCGTTTTCTACAAGGTGTCGCTTCCACTGATCGATGTCACGGTCCTTTACGGCGAATGCCAGGTGTCCCTCGCCTTTGGCGCCGTGTGTGGGCGCGTCTGTTGGACCGCCCGCGGAGACGGCGGTCGCTTCGGCGTCGAAGAGCAGCACCATGCGGTCGCCGCAGCGCAGGAAGACATGGCGACCTTCCAGTCTGGAGTAAAAGGTAAGTCCCAGAATCTCGGTGTAGAACTTCTCGGCGGCTTGCAGGTCCGAGACATATAGGGCAGACTCCAGAACCTCTGAAACGCTCATCCGGCCATTCATGAGTGCACCTCTCCAAGTTGGTTGGGACGGCGGGCCGGCGAATGCGTCTTCTGCGTTTGACCGTGGGAGGGTCACGGCTTACGCGGAAGCGCAACGGCGGTCAGCCTGACTGATGGTTTCGTAGCTTCTCTTGCAGGAAGCGGACACAGGCCGGCACTTGCTCAGGGGTCAGACTGTGGAGGACGAGGGCGCCGCGGTAGCCGCTCTGACGGAGCAGCTGCAGGTAGTAGTCATAGTCCAGCAGTCCGGTGCCGGCGGCTTCGTGGCCGGCTTCGCCGTCGCGGCTGAGGTCTTTGGCATGGGCCAAGGCTATGTGATCTCCCAGCAGATCGAAGGCCTCGTCCAGGATTTCGCGCTGGCGGTGGATCGTTCCCCTGGGAAAGACATTGGCGCCGTCAATGACGATGGTGATCCTGTCTGAGCGCATCGTGTCCAGAAGTTGGCGCGCCTTGGCGGGTGAACTTACAACATTGGAGACCTCCGGCTCAATGCCCAAACGAACGTCGTGCTTATCGGCCAGGGAGAGGGCCTGTTCCATGGCAGCCAGCAGGTCCGACCATGCCTCAGGCGAGCTATTCTGCGGGTGATCGGCCCACATGTTGTCCGGGTTGCGAGTGCCGGTGCAGAGGGTCAGCAGGTCGGTTCCCAGTTCGGCGGCGTGTGAGGCAAAAACTTCCAGGCGGCGCATGCCCTGGGTACGTGCGGCCGGGTCGGGATGGATCCTGTTGTAGGTGGCGGAAAGGGAAACCACCTCGATGCCGCGGGCGCTGATCTCGCGGCGGGCCCGTTCACAGGCTGCGGAGTCCAGCCCGTCGGGCATGTCTGAAAGCCCCATGCAGCTCGTGTTGAGTTGGATGTGGCGGATGCCGTGAGCAGCGACCGCGTCGAGAACGCCTGCGAGTGACGGCGCTTCAAAGGTGCGGGCGAAGATTCCAACTTCCATTCAAACGCCTCCTGTTACTGAATCGAGTTCAACCCAGTCGCCGCCTGTGGCCGCGGAGTGCGCGATGGCGGCCATCGTGCGCATGGCGGCGAGGCCGTCATGGACAGTGGCGCCCCACTGGGGCTTGCCGTGGAGGATGGTGTCGGCCCAGCTTTCGAGCTGCTGGCGGTAGCCGTGGCCGTCCTGGCCGAGGGGGCGGGTGTAGAGGTCATCGCGGGTAGAGAAGCACTCGACGCTGCCGGACTTGTGGTACCAGGAGAGGGGCAGGCGTCCGCGGACGCTGCCATGTTCGCCCTGGATGCGGAAACCCTCCTCGAAATCGCCGGCGACGGTGATGGTCAGTTCCAGGTTTCCCAGACTGCCGTCGGCGAAGGCCAGATCGACGAACCAGCAGTGCCGGTCGAATCGTTCAAGATAGCGAGAACGGACCTGCAGGATTTCGCTTTGGGAGAGGAAGCGGGTGGTGTCGGTGAGGTGGCTGCCGTGGGCGAGCATGAGGTAGCGGCGGCGGTCGGCTTTGGGGTTGCCGGGAGGACGGCGGACGCTGGAACTGGTCTCGATGAGGGGCTGGAGGGCGTCAGTCATGGTATAGCGATGGACGGAGTCATAGTACCAGAACTGGCCTGACATCAGGCCGCCGATCTCCTGCTGAATGAAGCGGCGGGCGTGGATGACGCCGGGGTCGAAGCGGCGGTTGTGCCCGACCTGGAGGGTGAGGCCGGAGGCGACCACTTCGTCGCGGAGCGCCTCGCACTCCTCGACGGTGACGCCCATCGGCTTTTCTACGAGGACGTGCTTGCCGGCTTGGAGCGCCTGCAGCGCAAGCTCGACATGATACTGGTCGGCAACGGCTACGATGACGGCATCTACCTGGGCGTCGGCCAGCATATCTGGGTAGCGAGTGAAGCTGCGGAAGGGGCGGTGGATGGCTGAAACCCGCGCCAAGAGGTCGGGCGCTGCCTCGCAAAGGGCGTAGAGCTGCGTATTGCGTCCCTTGCGACAGGCGTCCAGGTGTGCGATCTGTGCGATTGGCCCGGCACCGACTATACCGACGCGGAGCTGGCGGGACTCCTTCCGGATGGGCATGGGCTACTCCAGCGGGTGATCCGGGTCAGTCGATGAGGGCCTGGTAGGCTGCTACTCGGAACTGGCGTGCGACCGGGTAGTGGCCGAAGGGCATGAACTGTGACATGAATATGCCGAGCATCTCCTCTGCAGGATCGATCCAGAATTGGGTCGATGCGGCGCCGCTCCAACTGTAGTTTCCGATACTGCCAGGAGTGCTG
>DAOUHY010000274.1:0-4699 GCA_034428435.1 Caldilineaceae bacterium
CATGGTCACGGACAGATCGATGCCGCCGGTGAGCATGAGGATGGTCTGGGCGCCGGCAAGGATGCCGAGCGGGGCGGCCTGCAGCAGAGTGTTACGCGCTCCGCTGACGGAGAGGTAGTTCGGTTCGACGAAACCCGTCACGAGGACGAGGATAGCAAGAATGCCAGTGAGCGCAAGTGTCGGGTGGTCGGAGGCGAGTGCGGCGACGCGGGCTACAGCACCAGCGACAGGGCCGCCGAGCGCGGCGGGGGCAGAGTCGGTTTGTGGGGACCGGTTGGAGTGGCTCATGCAGACCGCTCCCGCAGGAGGGTGACAAGGCCGCCGACCATCATCACGCCGGCGATTAAGAGGCCCTGGATAATCTGGGCGTTGTTAGGGTCGATGCCCATGGCGCTGAGAATAGGGTTGAGCATGATCAGGATTACGCCGGCGGCGACTGCGCCGAGAACGAGGCCGGTGCCGCCGACGAGGGCGACGCCGCCGAGAACGACGGCGGCCACGCTGTTGAGGGTGGCGTTGGCGCCGACGCTGAAACGGGGGTCACCTGTGCCGGTGAGGGCGACGGTGGCGAGGCCGGCGAGGGCGGCCATTGCGCCGCCAATTGCATAGGAGGAAACTTTGGCGCGGCGGACGTCAAGGCCGGCGAGCCGGGCGGCGACGCTGTCGCTGCCGATTGCGTAGATGGATAGCCCTATGCGGGTATGCCTGGAAAGGAGGAATACGAGAATTGCTGGCACCATCATCATGAGGATAGGCATAACGTAGGTGCCGCCTATCCCGGACTGAGCGCCGGTGAAGAGCCAGCGGAATTCGGGGGCGGTGCCGCCGCCGGGGGAAGGCAGGATCCAGAGGGCGAAACCGGACCAGATGTAGCCGGTGGCCAGTGTCACGACGATGTCGGGCACGCCGGAGACGCTGATGATGTAGCCTACGAGCGCGTTGAGGATGCCGAGGCCGGCGATGAGAACGATGGCGATAAAGAGTACTATGGCGAAGGGCTGATCATCCATGAAGCGGGCGGCGAGGGCGTTGGTAAGCAGGAGCAGCGCGCCGAGGGAAAGGTCGATGCCGCCAGCGATGACGATGATGGCCTGGCCGATCGCCAGATAGACCAGGGGCAGGCTGTTCTTGCTGATCGAGGTGACCTGGAACTGGCCGAAAACAGGTATCAGGGTGGCGTACCATATGAGCAGAGCGCTGAGCAGGAGCCAGACGCCCAGGGTCCAGGTGTTGCGCGCCAACCCCACGCGCCAGACGGCAAGGCTCGCGGACCGAACCGCGGTGATCATGCGGGGACCTCCAATCCGTGTGCGGCGGTGAGCAGCGAAGCCTCGGTTGCGTACGCTGCGTTCTGTTCGTCAACGATGCGGCCATCGTGCATGATGAGAACGCGGTCACAGACAAGGGGGATTTCGGCGAGCTCACTGGTATAGAGGAGTATGGCGGCGCCGCTGGCGGCCAGCTCTCGCAGTAGGGCGTAGATCTCGCGCTTGGTCTGAACGTCGATGCCGCGGGTTGGGTCGAAGCAGAGCAGCGTGCGAAAGCCTGCCACGAGCCAGCGGCCGATGGCAACTTTTTGCTGGTTTCCGCCGGAGAGGCGGCGCACCTGCGATGCAGCGCGGGTATCGATCGAGAGCCGGTCGATTGCGTTCATGACGCGCTGGCGCTCGTCGGCCGGTATGCGCAACCACTGGCGGATACGGCTGACGAGGGCGACGACGAGATTCTGGCGCACTGACAGATTGGGCAGCAGAGTCAGCAGGCGGTCACCTGGGATAAGGACGACGCCGTCGCCGACGGCATCATATGGTGCGCGCCAGCGGCGCTGATTGCCGTCGACAAGGATTTCGCCGTCGGAAGGTTGCCGGTCGCCTGACAGGAGAGAGAAGAGACGTTCCTGGCCCTGGCCTTCAAGGGCAACGAGGCCGAGAATCTCGCCGCGGTGTAGTTCGAAGGAGATTTCGCGCACGACGTCGCCGGAGTTGAGACCCTGGACCGCGAAAGCGATCTCCTGCGGCGAAGTAGGGGAGTCTGACTGAAGTTGATACGTTTGTTCGGGCTCGTCACTCTTTTCCAGCTCGCCGACATCGGCGCCCAGCATGGCTTCGACCAGTTCATGCTCGTCAACGTCCTGCATGGTACCGGTCAATGAGCCGTTGGCAGCGGTTGCGGCTGTGTTCGGCTCGAAGAGGGCGACGTTGCGGCCGTCGCGCAGGATGGTGGCGCGGTCACAGATGCGCCTTACCTCGGCGAGCCGGTGGGTAATTAGGACAGCGGCGCGGCCCTGTTTCCGCCAGTCGGCGAGGAGGGCGAAGACGCGTTGGGCCTGGTCGGCGGTTAGGGCGGCGGTTATCTCATCGAGCAAAAGGACCTGCGGGTCGCGGGCAAGGGCGCGGGCGAGGTCGACTACGCGCAGAGTTTCAAGCGGCAGATCACGCACGAGGATGTCAAGGTCAAGATCTTGCAGATCGAACCAATTGAGCCAGTTCGTGAAGGCAGACTCTTTGATCTTGCTGAGCTGGAGATTCTGGATGACGGTGAGATCGGGAATGAGCGCGGGGTCCTGGAAGACGGTGGCGATGCCTGCCGCCATGGCATCGACGGGGTCATGGAATTGCGCGGCGCGACCATCGACGTGGACGACGCCTTTGTCTGCGGTATGGACGCCGGCCAGGATCTTGACGAGTGTGCTCTTGCCGGCTCCGTTTGCGCCAAGAAGCGCATGGACCTCGCCGCGGCGGACTGCGAAGTCAACTTCTCGAAGCGCCACGACGGGTCCATACGATTTTGCTACTCTGAAGGTCGCAAGCAGTTGCTGCGACTCACTCATATCGAGTTCGATCCAACGGCGGGCGGGCGCCTATTCGCCCGGCGCCGTGCAGGCGGAGACATCGGCGCTGCCGTTGTAACTGGTGTAGGGTTCAATGTCGACGTATGTGCTCCAACCGACCTGCTCGTCGGGCGCGTAGATTGCATTGAGCGCGTCGAGATCGGCGGTGGTGAAGACCTGCGGTGTGAGAATGGTCTCGTGAGGCGGGTTGTTGCCTGTCAATGCATCGAGCGCAATGGCCATGCCGACGGCGCCGATGGCGGGCGGGTTGGTGACGGCTGCGCCGATCAGACCTGCATCGGCGAGCTGGATCAGCTGCTCCACGAAGCCGTTGTTGTCGGCGCCGACGATGGGTACGAAGTCAACGTCGGCGACCTGGAACTGCTCGACGACCGGATAGTCGATGCCGGAAGTCCAGAGGCCGTCGATCTCCTGGGTGGGAATGAGGTCGAGGGCCTGCTGGGCACCAGTTGAGGGGTCCCAGCCGGTGAAGGTGGAGGCGACGACTTCGATGTCAGGATAGTTGACGAGGGCTTCCATGAAGCCGTTGTGGCGGTCGGTGTCGGCCGGAACGCCATCGATGCCGCGCATCTCGACGACCTTGCCTGAACCGCCGAGCTGCTCGAAGAGCCATTCGGCGCCGAGGCGGGCATAGGCGGTCTGGTCATTGGTTGCGACGTAGGCGCCCTCGGCGGTCACGGCCTGGTCGACAGCGACGACGACGATGCCCTGGGCGATGGCCGATTCGATGACAGCGTTAAGGCCCTCGCGATCGGTCGGGTTGAGGATGATGGCGTCGACACCTTGCGAGATCAGGCCCTCGAGGTCGGCGATCTGCTCGGTGGGGCCGCCGTTGCGGTTGACTACGACGACGCTGTCGACGAGGCCGCTGGCGGTGGCTTCGGCCTTGATGGCGCAGATCATCTGCTCGCGCCAGCCGTTGCCGACGAGGGTATTGCTGACGCCGACGACGAAGCCGCCTTCCTCCTCCATCATGTCGTCGGCGCCCGCTTCCGGTGCGACGGCAACACAGGCGGTGAGCGCCAGTGCGACTGCCAGGAGCAGTGTAAGAATTGTGAAGCGTGATGACTGGAACTTCATGTGTTCTTCCTCCTGAAACTTGGTCCACTACGTTGTGAACAATCTGAAATTGTTGGACTTTCTACGAGACTGCATATGCCGTCCGACATGTCGAAAGGACTTTCCTCCGTCGAATCGGGAACGGCTCAGGTCTGATCGACGGCTTGGGGGTAGTCCGGTTATAGACTGCGACCCAAAAGTTTCCCAAGCACTTCAAACATCACTTCCAGAACCTCTTCACTCACGGCGACTCCGTCTCCCATTCATCGATCATCGCCCACGCTTCAGCGCTGGCCTTGTCCCATTGCTCCAAATCGGACTCAGGCTCCGGCGACAGATCCACCTGTCTGATATGTATCTCTACTGGAAAACCTTCGGGCAGTGATATATTTTGCCGTGGTACGGCCACACCGTCTCTTACGATTCCAGGAATAACCCAGCGTTCAGATGCCATGGCACAAACCTCTCGTGCTAATCCCGTTCCCTTGGATCGAGTGCATCGCGCAGGCCGTCGCCCAGGAAATTGAAGGCCAGCACAGTGATCACGATCATGAGGCCGGGAAAGAAGGCAATATGAGGGAAGCGCAGGATAAAGGCTCGTCCATCGGCCAGAGTGCCACCCCAGGAAGGGTTGGGCGGGCGGATGCCCAGGCCGAGGAAGGAGAGCGCGGATTCGAGAATTATAATGCCCCCGATGCCGAGGGTTGCCAAAACGATGATCGGGCCCATGACGTTGGGGAGAAGATGGCGCCAGATGATGCGCCAGTCGCGCACGCCGACGGCGCGGGC
>DAOUHY010000275.1:0-5824 GCA_034428435.1 Caldilineaceae bacterium
AATCATCGACATCACAGAACAGTTCAAGTATACTCATTTATGAGCGCCTTTCTTTGCTGGTGAATCGTGGTTGCCGAACTTCTATTCTACCAGCTTGGTTAGGCGCTCATTTACTCCGAATTCAGGTTAAGTATTAAGTCCTAGAGATCGACCGACAAGCTCGAAAATGTCATCTTCCATAGCCACTTCGCGGCGCGTCCGGCCTCCTCCGACCTTGTATAGACCTCCACCATTCTCGCCGTCTTCCAGCGCCCCTGCGCCATAATCTCATGCGTGGGCGCGCCGGCCGCGGCCATGCGCCGGGCCATCCCCACCCGCCCCGAATGCACCGCGAGATCGAAGCCGCAGACAACCCGAACACCGAAATCTCCCCGTGCGTGCCCGCCGGCCGGATCGCCCCCAGCGCCTCCACCGACGCCCGCGCCGGCCCGTGCGGAGCGCGCATCTTTCAATCAATTCATCCGGACCCTGCCGGCTAACGAACAGCTTTCACTTCGACCTGCACGCCCTCATGCTGCTGAATGCAGCTGATGACTTCGAACAGGTTGTGGGCGTGGGGATTTCCGGACGGTCCGAACATGCGCATCAGGCTCTTGGGCGGCATGTTCGTGAGGGAGCCCAGTTCCTCGAACCCGATGGTGGCGTTGATGTAGTCGCGCAGCACGGTCTTTCCCGTATCCACGTCTCCTGCAAGCAGGCGCTCGACACCCTCTTTCAGCAGCCCTTCCCGAAATGCCGGGTCGCGTTCGGCGCGGCCTTGCACGGTCTCTTTGAAGTCACGGGTGAGCGGCATCTCTTACACCTCCTTCTGCTTGCGGCGTCTGTATGCCTGCCATGCTCACACGTTGAACCGGCCCAATACTTCAAACAGGACAAGTACAGCACCCACAACCCACAGGCCAATTTTCATGCCGCGCAGCTCGCCGGTGAATTGCCCTCGTAATTCAGCAATATCTTCCTTCGTTGCCAGATGCTCGTATGCCCCCCGCAGTTCACTCGTCTTTTCCGACAAGTCATCAACCCGGCTTTCAATACGGGTCATCCTCTCCGCGTCCGCGGCCATTGTTGCCTCCTGCGTCTATCCGAGTCGTAGTCCATTGTCTGAACTTCCCTTTGGTTGCGGTTTGTCAATTCTGCGCTCGACTGCCTGAACGATAGCGAATGCAGCATCGAACAAATCGTCGTCCTTTATGCGATCATGCAGGTCACCCGAAACGGTTATGTCGTGATGAGGCGCACCGTCCGCTTCAAACCAAACTCTCACCTCTACTGATTTATGATAGCAAAGCCACTGTTTGCTTTTCCCTACACCATGGCACACTTGAAAACCGGCCGCGCCTCCGCCCAGGACGCTGAACTCTTAGAGTTGTACACTGAGGATTAGATCGGTGCACGATCAACCTCCTTCCTGAACTCTGGGTCCTTCAAGTATCTCCTTAACCATCGGGCAACCGTGCTTGCGTCTTTTCCAATCTCCTTCCCTATGGCCGCAAACGAAGGGGCCGGTGTCTCACTGGCCCGCATTTCCAGCGCCTTTCTTACGGTCCGGAAATCGTACGGATGCTGATTCCTGGACGGCCAGCGGGGTGCTGTCAGTTTGTTCAGCAAGGTGCTCATTCTCTTTCTCCTCTGTGTTAGTTGCCATATCTCACCATACCACACCACACCAAATTCTAGTAAAAAGAAGCAGGCCCCTCCTCAAATGAGTTGACCAGGTTCGGCGAGACCTCTTAAACTTATGTTTTTTCGTGTAGTCAATAAAAACCACCAACACTACTAAAAACTACTTCATACTCATATACAACCCCCGACACCGACTTTGTCGTGGCCGGGATACCTGGCCTGTACATACCACCCGGTCAGATCAGCCGACATTGAGCCTCCTGAACGACGAGTTCAGCGTCCCGGCGGAATCACGCCAGCCACTTGGCGGCGCGTCCGGCCTCCTCCGAGCGCGTGTAGACCTCGACCATGCGCGCCGTCTTCCAGCGTCCCTGCGCCATAATCTCATGCGTGGGCGCGCCGGCCGCGGCCATGCGCCGCGCCATGCCCACCCGCCCCGAATGCCCGGAAAAACCCTGCCCCAGCCCCGCCACCGCGGCCGCGGCGCGGATGCGCCGCGAGATCGAGGCCGCGGACAGCCCGAACACCGAACTTTCCCCGTGCGCGTCCGCCGGCCGTATCGCACCCAGGGCCTCCACCGAAGCCGGCGTCAGGTAGACCGTGCGCGCCTCCGCATCCGTCTTCGAGCGGCCCACGGTCAGCCGGCCCGACCCGTCGTCCCAGCGCACAACGTCATCCCACGTCAGCGCGGCCGCCTCCGAGCGCCGCAGGCCTGCGTCCGACAGCACCCGGCACAGCGCGATGTCGACCAGCCCGCGGCGCCGCGCCTGCGCGGGCCGCTCCATCTTGCCGCCCCGCCCCACGCGCGGCTGGCACGCGGTCGCGGTGACAACCGCCAGCGCCTCCGCGGTCAGCGCGTACGCCTGCCGCGGCGTCGAGGCCTGCCGCGCCAGCCCCGAGATCGTGTCGGTCACGACCTGGTCGTTTGCGGTCGGCTCGACCCCGACGAGCGCCTGCACCTTGCGCAGCGCGGCCACAGTCAGCCGCAGCGAGGAGATGCCGGCGCCGGCCGCAGCCCGTTCGCGCAGATAGGCGCGCAGCATAAACGGCGACGGCGTCAGCGCATGCACGCCCAGCAACGCGGCCCATCTTCCCCAGGCCGCCAGCGCGCTGCCGTAGGCGCGGCGCGTGTTGGGCGCCAGCGCTTCCAATGCGGCCTCGAAGCGCGTCGCCTGCTCGGCGTCGTAGGGTCTGACGAGCCCGAGGGCCGCGTCCTGGATGGCGGCCAGGACGCCTTCGCCTGCGCTGGTTGGTGCGGATGGCGCCGCGCTCATCGTGTTGTCCTCTGTCTGCGGAAACCCGCGGGAAGGTCCATGGAAAAGCCCGTCGGAAAGCCTGTTCTCATAAACGCACGATAATTTGACTTAACGTCGGTTTATACCAACCCAAAATAACACGTTCCCGGGGGAAAATCAACCGTCCACAGAGATCGTTTTGGCATGCAGCCAAAACGATCTCATGGACAATGTGACCAATCTGTACATCGAGCCCCCCGCCAGGTGAACGGGAAGAGCTGCTTATCCTCGAGGAATAAAGGAACCGGAACTGATCATCACCGCGCTTTCAACCGGTGCACGCGAAGGTCGCGTCTTTCCGGGGCGGAAATAGATGCTCAAGGCGTCGCTTCCCGGTCGGCTGCCGCCGCAGTCCGAATCCGGGTCGCCGCCGACAAAGCAAGCCAAGCTCCACAAACTGTAAGGTATCTCAGGTACCCCTATGCGATTTCAGGCGCTCTACGGGCCTCCTGTGGCGTTTCGGTTTGGAAGTATGGGGTGAAAATAGATAGAACGTTGTGTGTGGATGGTTAGATGGTCCTTAGAATGACTACACGAACAATCACTCTCACACCATGCCGACGCCAAACTGATCCAACAGCCCACCCCTCACATGGAGAGCACACAAAGACCGTGTCAGCATCCATCTGCAAGAGCCGGCTTCACAGCTCGCGGCGCCTGCCGATACGCCAACCAGGGATCGTTAACGTTGGTCCGATCAGCGATACGCGGCCGGTCCACCCATCCGCGCAAAGAGAACCCGAAACGCCTTCGCCCTTCTCCGTGTCCCTCCGTGTCCCTCCGTGGAAAAAGTAGTTCTTCGTGTCTCTTCGCGCCCCTCCGCGCCCTCCGCGGATCAAAAGCAGTCAGATGTTCCTCGCCGATTGCTCACGCACAGACCCGGCAAATATCAACGCAGCCAGACGCCCCCTGCTGAACATATTGACATGATACTGATATAGAATAAGGCCGGTGTTGATAGCGGAAAAGGCCGAAATGACGCTCAGGTGACATAACTTCAGCTTGAAAAACACTGGACCGATATGTTATCTTCACCCATCCAGTGAAAAGCGCTTCTTATCGCACGGGCCGTCATCCACCGGGGCCGTCTCTCAAGCCGGGCGCGGCGGCCGCCCAGACCCTGGCCCCGGACCAAACAGGAGGTTACCGACCATGTCCCTCAGATTGATCCCGATTCTCTTTGCATCCCTGCTGGTTGCCTGTACTGTCCCTGTGGCGGTGCCCGAGACAGTTGCTCCGCAACCAACAGCGACCGTGATGCCTGCCACCGCTGAGCCGGCTCAGGAGGCGCCGTCTGAACCTGCACCGTGCCAGTTGATACAGGGCGAGGCAGGCCGGGCAGGCGAGGTGAATCTGCACGTCGAGGTGATAGTTGACGGCCTCGAAATTCCCTGGGGACTGGCGATCCTTCCTTCCGGCGACCTGCTGGTTACCGAGCGGCCTGGCCGTGTACGCCTGATTCAGGCCGGCGAAATCGTCCCCGAACCGGTGCTCGAGATCGGCGTGTCGATCCTGCCCCCGTTGGGCGGCCACCCGATAGCGGGATCTGAAGGCGGCCTGCTGGGCCTGCTCCTGCACCCCGAATTCGACACCAATCGCCAGTTCTACCTCTTTTCCAACATAGATAACGAAGACGACCTGTCAATCGGCCGCATCGAGCGCTATGTGCTCGCCGATGACGGACGCTCGGCAACCTTGGACCGCCTGATCATCGATAACCTGCCCGCAGGACTGCATCATCAAGGCGGTCGCATGCGCTTGGGGCCGGACGGTATGTTGTACGTAGGCGTCGGCGCCTATGACCCCCCTGAAGCGCAAAATCCCGACATTCTGGCCGGGAAGTTGCTCAGAATGGACCTCGACGGCGGTATCCCCCCGGACAACCCGGACCCGGACAGCTATATCTTCGCCAGCGGCATACGCAACACCCAGGGCTACGACTGGTTCGACGACCGGCACATCGTGATGGTGGACCACGGCCCTTCCGGCTTTGAGCTGGATAGGCCGGACTTGGCAGGGTTTGACGAGCTCAACGTCGTGACCGCCGGCGACAATCTGGGTTGGCCCAGGGTCTGGGGATGCGACACGCAAGAGGGGCTGGTCAGCCCGGTGTTGGCGTGGGAGGGTTCGGTGCCGCCGACCGGCGCCACCTTCTACCGCGGTGACCTGATCCCGGAATGGACCAACAGTTTCCTGTTCACGACCGTCGGGCTCATCCAGAGATTCACCGGCAGAACAATGCATGGCCGGCACCTGCATCGGGTAGTGTTTGACCCGGACGACCCCTACACCATCCTGGACAACGAGGTTTACCTCCCCAATGAATATGGACGCCTGCGTACCATCGTCAGCGATGCGGACGGATATCTCTACGTGATGACCAGCAACTGCGACAACCGCGGCGAGTGCCCGCCCGAAGGCGATAAGATCCTGCGAATCGGCCCCGCCCAATAGCGGGCCGCGAGATTGCCCCGGGTATCCTGACCACCCCCGGTATACAGGATCCACCGGGGCCTGTCCGCGCCCCGTTCCTTCCTGAATCGTGATGAGAAAGAGGACTAGAGGAGGACTTTGTCGTGGAGATTTTACCTGTGTCATCAGAAGAACTGGAAGATCTGCGTGAAGTTCAGATTAAGCCGAGGTGGGGTTGGCCTGCACGGTTCAGTTGTAATGAATCGGGGCGGGTCTGGCCTTTCACGAGGTTGAGTCGCACACCGGAGTCGGAGAGGACTTACCTGGAGGGGGCATTCCCCATCTTGGATCAGATCGTACAGAGCGTTGTCTGGATAACGAAGACAAGAGGCAAGTTTCCACCTGGCGGGAGGTTTTTGGTGGATGATGAAGGGGTTGTGCTGGCGGATGGGGATGAACAGATCATTGAGTTTCTGTTTGAAGATTATGATGAG
>DAOUHY010000276.1:0-2516 GCA_034428435.1 Caldilineaceae bacterium
GGGGAGGGTGATCATTCCGTCGTTTGCGGTGGGACGGACGCAGGAGATCGTGTTCGCTCTGAATCAGCTGGATGCGAGGGGGGATATTCCGGAGATCCCTGTGTTTGTGGACAGCCCGCTGGCGGTGAACGCGACGGACGTGTTTCGGATGCATCCGGAGTCGTGGGATACCGGTGTGCAGACTTTTCTGGAGGATGGGCGGCGGCGGAGCCCGTTTGATTATCCGCGGATTGAGTATGTGCGGGAGGTGCGGCGGAGCAAGCAGCTGAACCATATGACGGAGCCGGCGATTATCATCAGCGCGAGCGGGATGGCTGAGAGCGGGCGGATCCTTCACCATCTGAAGAACAACATCACGCACGCGGAGAACACGGTTCTGTTCGTGAGCTTTCAGGCGCAGCATACGCTGGGGCGGCGCATTCTGGAGGGGAGGGAGAGGGTACGGATTTTCGGGGAAGAGTACGACGTGCGGGCGGAGGTGGCGCGGATCAACGGGTACAGCGCGCATGCGGACCAGGCGGAGCTGGTGGCGTGGGCGTCACATTTTGATCGGGAGCGGTTGGAGAGGGTTTTTCTGGTTCACGGGGAGCCGGAGGGGGCGGGTGCGCTGGCGGGTAAGCTGCGGGAGCAGGGGCATGGTGATGTGGTTGTGCCGGAGTTGCATGAGTCTTTTGAGTTCTGAGGGTTATTGGAACTTCTATTATCCGCGAAGGGACGCGAAGAGGCGCGAAGAACACCTTTTTCTATCCGCGAAATGACGAGAGGGGGGGGGGCAGGACACCTTCCTCTATCCGCGAAATGACGCGAAGGGGCGCGAAGAACACCTTTCTGTTTGCCACGAAGGGCCGCGAAGGGAGGCTTTCGCGGCTGTTTTTTTTGGGGGCTTGGGGGTTTTGGCTGTGGCTTGCTCGGTCAGCAGCCGGCGAGGAAGTTGGCGCCGTGGAGGATACCCCATTTTTCGGATTCTTCGGCGCCGTTGAAGTTGGCGTCTTCGAGCTCGATGGAGATTGCGCCGTTGTAGCCGTTTTGGGCGAGGATGCGGAGTCCTTCGCCCCAGCGGAAGAGGCCCTGGCCGGGGATGGTGTAGCGCCAGCTGTGGGCGCCGAAGGCGATGCGGGCGGCGAAGGTGGCGGGCTGCTCGTGGCCGTATTCGTAGAGGTTGTCGTCGAGGATTTCGGTGTCCTTGCCGTGGACGTGATGGACGCGGTCGACGAATTCGGTGAGGAAACGGAGGGGGTCGATGCCCATGCGGATCAGGTGGGAGGGGTCGTAGTTGACGCTCATGGCGGGTGAGGGGACGTCGCGGAAGAAGGCGCGGTAGGTTTCGGGGGTGCAGCAGAGGGCGCCGGGGCCGGGCCAGCCTTCGATGACGTAGTGGGAGCCGCTCTCTTCGAGGACACTGGCGAGGGCGGCGAAGCTTTCGACCATGTAGTCGTAGTTTTGGCGGCGCGGCAGGGCGGGGTCTTCGGGAAGCATGACGGCGAAGAAGTTCTGGGGGCCGGCGGCGGTGCAGGCGCGGATGCAGTCGCTGTTGCGGGCGAGGGCGGCGGCGCGGCGGGCGGGGTCGGCGGCGATCATGCCCCTGTTGTCGGGGAGATCGATGGAGCCGATGCGGAGGCCGGCCGCGGAGACTGCCTCGAGGGCGCTCTCGGGGTCGGTGGTCAGATCGATTGCTTCCAGTTTATTTTCTACAGCCCATTGCATGAGGGAGGGGATATCCCGGTTCCAGTTGGCGTTGACCTGGCGGAAGCCGATGGGGAAGTTGCCTGTTCGCGTTTTCATTGGGTAGATCCTGAGCTGGTTATTTCTGCGGATTGTGTTCGTTTGATTTTACCCAGTTTACCTTGTGCGGCCGCCAGGGCAACAACGAGGGTTGCCCCTACGGGCCTCTAGCCTTGTGCGATGGGCCGGGCCGGGTCGTTGATCCAGTCGCTCCAGGAGCCGGGGTAGAGGCGTGCTTCGCCGAGGCCGGCGTGTTCGAGGGCGAGGATGTTGTGGCAGGCGGAGACGCCGGAGCCGCAGTAGAAGATGACTTCGGACGGGGGCCGGTTGCCCATGAGCTCGCTGAAGCGGGCGGCGAGCTCGTCGGGTTTGAGGAAGAGGCCGTGGCGCAGGTTGCCGGCCTGGGGGAGGTTGGAGGCGCCGGGGATGTGACCGCCGATGGGGTCGTGTGTCTCGTTTTCGCCGCGGAAGCGGTCGGCGGCGCGGGCGTCGATGACGAGTGCGCCGCCGCTGGCGGTTTTGGCGAGCATTTCGGCGGCGTCGACGACGAGCTCGGGGCGGGGGGTGGCTTGGAAGCTGCCGGGCTGCACGGTTTCGTCGCCGCTGCGGGTGGGCAGACCGGCCGCGGTCCAGGCGTCCCAGCCGCCGTCGAGGACGGCTACGGACTGGTGGCCGACCCAGCGCAGCATCCACCACATGCGGGAGGCCATGCTGCCGCCGCTGGCGTCGTAGAGGGCGACGTTGGAGTTGTTGCTGATGCCGAGGCGGGCGAGGGTGCGGGCGAAGTCGTACGG
>DAOUHY010000277.1:0-13247 GCA_034428435.1 Caldilineaceae bacterium
GGCTATGATCTGGTCAACGAGGAAAGACTGGCACACCTGACGGACCTCAGCCACTATATCAACGAGCTTGCGAATCTGCGGCCCAATACGCATCCACCCTTTGTCGGCCTGAGCGCCTTTGCCCACAAAGGGGGAACCCACGTTAACGCCGTTCTCAAGAACGTCGACAGCTACCAGCACGTCGAGCCGGAGGTTTTGGGCAACCAGACGCGAGTTCTCGTCAGTGAACTTAGCGGCAAGGACAATATTGCGATAAAGGCGGATGAGTTCGGGGTCGAGGGGTTGTCGAGGGAAAAGGAAAGGGCGGTACTCCAGCAGATCAAGGAGTTGGAGAACGTCGGCTTCGAATTTGAGAGCGCAGAGGCAAGCGTCGACCTCATGTTGCGTCGGTCGCAGGAAGGTTACCAGCCCAATTTCTCGCTTATCGACTACTCGGTTTCGGTGGCGAACCGCGCCGGGCGCGGACTATCATCGGAGGCGACGATCAAGGCTGAAGTAGGAGACCGAATCTACCACGAAGTAGCCGAGGGCAATGGGCCGGTAAACGCCCTGATGCTGGCGCTGCGCAAGGCGATTCAGGGGCACTTCCCTCACCTGGACCGAATGCATCTTCTCGACTACAAAGTGCGAATCATCAACAGCGACCAGGGCACGGGGGCATCTGTGCGGGTGCTCATCACCAGTTCAGACGGCGCGCACAATTGGACGACTGTCGGGGCGAGTACCAATATTATTGAGGCCAGTTGGACCGCTATCTCTGACGCCGTCGAATACTTCCTCATCAATTATGATCCGAACGTCGAGAGCGGGTTGCCAGCCCGCGGTGCTGATATCGATAACATGCGGTTGGCGTCAGGCGGAGGCATCGAGGGTAAGTCGCAGACGTTTTCTGCAGTAGAACGGAGCGCGGAACTCTACAGCTCCGGATAGTCTGGTGGGGTCACGCGGTTGACGCTGGCCGGCCATCCTTTGAACAAGAAAGAGAGTCCAATGTCAGTCACTACGAGCCGTAAACTCAACAAATACAGCAGTGTGCTCACCCAGACAATCTCTCAGGTCGGTTCTCAGGCGATGCTTTACGGCGTCGGGCTGACCGACGAAGACATGCACAAGCCGCAGGTCGGCATCGCCTCGATGGGCTGGGAGGGCAACACGTGCAAGATGCACCTGAACGCTCTCTCGCGGCGGGTCAAGCAGGGTGTGCAGGAGGCCGGGGCGGTGGGCCTGATATTCCACACGATTGGCGTCAGTGACGGGATGTCCATGGGCACGGCAGGGATGAAGTTTTCGCTCTTGAGCCGGGACATTATTGCCGACTCTATCGAAGCCGTCATGCGGGCCCAGTGGTATGACGCCAATATTTCTCTGCCGGGTTGCGACAAGAACATGCCCGGTGTACTGATGGCCATGGCGCGCGTCAACCGGCCCAGCCTGATGGTCTACGGGGGCACGATCAGCCCCGGAATTCTTCAGCAACCAGAGAACGGTAGAGTGCAGAAGCTCGATATCATCTCCGCGTTCGAGGCCTACGGACAGTACCTTGCGGCGGACATCGACGAGGAGCAGATGCGGGAGGTCCTGCGCAATGCCTGCCCCGGCGAAGGCGCGTGCGGGGGGATGTACACGGCAAACACCATGGCCTCCGCCATCGAGTCGCTGGGGATGAGCCTTCCCTACAGCTCCTCCTACCCAGCGACCAGCGAAGGCAAGCAGCAGGAGTGCCTGGAGGCAGGCGCGGCCATCCGCAACCTTTTAGAGCTGGATCTTAAGCCGCTCGACATTCTTACCCGCGAGGCATTTGAAAACGCAATCACACTCACAGTAATCCTTGGCGGCTCGACCAACGCCGTGCTTCACCTGATGGCCATCGCCAAGTCAACGAATGCGGAACTGACCATTGACGACTTCCAGGAGATTTCCGACCGTACGCCCCTGCTTGGCGATCTCAAGCCCAGCGGCGAGTATGTCATGGAAGACCTGTATGAGGTCGGCGGCGTTCCCGCAGTGCAGAAGATGCTGCTACGCGAGGGCTTTCTTCACGGGGATTGCATGACAGTCACCGGCAAAACGCTGGCGGAAAACCTGGAAACCGTTCACGACCTGACAGAAGGTCAGAAGATCATCATGCCTGTGGACAAGCCGATCAAGGAGACCGGGCATTTACAGATCCTGTATGGTAACCTGGCCGAGACCGGCGCCGTTGCCAAAATAACCGGCAAAGAGGGGGTGCGGTTCAGAGGCCCCGCGGTTTGTTACGACTCGGAGGAAGACTGCCTAGCCGGCATCGAGAGCGACGAGGTCTTGCCCGGAAACGTCGTCGTCATCCGCTATGAGGGCCCCAAGGGAGGGCCGGGAATGCGTGAGATGCTCAGCATTACCGGCGCCATCATGGGGAAAGGGCTGGGCAGCGACGTCGCCCTGATCACTGACGGCCGCTTTTCCGGAGGCAGCCATGGCTTCGTCGTCGGGCACATTACGCCGGAGGCGCAAGAGGGCGGCCTGCTCGCGCTTGCGCAGAACGGCGATACGATTACCATCGACGCCGAGAACAATACGCTCACGCTTGAGGTTTCAGAAGACGAGCTTGACAGCCGTCGCGTCGTCTGGAGCCCACCGGATTATAAGGCGACGAGCGGCGTGCTTTGGAAGTACATCAGGACCGTTTCCAGCGCCTCCGAGGGCTGTGTCACCGACTCCTAAGCCTTAAACGCTCGACTGGGACCGCAAGCAGAAGACTATTATGGGAGCAACATTCATGAATTCTGGCAACAACGCCCTCCGCCTGGGCACGTCGACCTACTCCTACTGGCACTTCACGCCGGAGAAAACGCCGATCGAGTCAGTGCTCGACGCTGCAGCCGAGCTTGGCCTATCAGGGGTGGAGATACTGCACCGTCAGATGGAATCGGAGGAGAACGCTTATCTGCAGAGGCTCAAGCGACATGCCTTCACTCTCGGCCTCGACCTTTACAACCTCTCGATTCACCAGGACTTTGTTCACGACGATGCGGACGTGCGCCAACAGCACATCGACCACACTCTCCACTGCATCGATCTCGCCCACGAAATGGGCATACCGTCGATCCGAGTGAACTCGGGCGGCTTCCGCAAACAGGGCAGCTTCGACGATCTGATCGAGGCGAAGGGGTGGGTTGAGCCGTGGGAAGGGTTCACGATGGATGACGGCTTCGGTTGGGTGACCGACGCCATCGAGCGCTGCCTGCCGCACGCTGAGAGGCGGGGCGTGCTTCTGCTGCTTGAAAACCACTGGGGCCTGACCACTTTCGCCGATGACATGGCGCGCATCATTGAGGCGGTCGACTCGCCGTGGCTGCAGGCGATCCTCGACATGGGGAACTTTCTGTTCGAGGAGGATATGTACGGGGCTATGGGGCGCATCGCGCCATACGTGAGATTGGCCCATGCCAAGACCTATCCAGGCGGCGGCTCCTGGTACAGCCTCGACCTTGACTACGCCCGCATCTTCCGCATCCTGCTCGACGCCGGTTGGCGCGGGTACTGCTCTATTGAGATGGAGGGCGCGGAGGACGCGGCAACCGCGGTTCCGAAGAGCATTGAGATGCTGAACAAAGCCTGGGACGATGCCATCTGAGGTTTTTGTGCTGAGAGGAGGAAGGACCTGAGGAACAGGTGAATTGGAGAAGTCCTCAACCACGAGGGCAGCCACAAGGGGTGCGCCCCTACAGGGTCTTAAGGCACGATGGGCCTTTTTGGGGGGTGCGGGTTTGGGCATTCACACGGTGTGCCAAACGGTGGGGCGGCCGAGCGGAGGGAAATGTCAATGGGCCTCAGATCTTTGCGTACCTCTCGCGCAGCACTTTCTTGTCGAACTTGCCCGTTCCGGTTTTTGGAATTTCGTCGATAAACTCGTAGCCGTCCGGCAACCACCATTTTGCAACCTGCCGTCCCAAGAAGCTGCCTAGCTCTTCAGCGCCGGGCTGGGTCCCGCCGTCGGTAGGCACAACTACCGCCAGCGGGCGCTCGCCCCAGCGTTCGTTGGGCACGGCGATTACGGCTGCCTCCAGCACTTGCGGATGGGCCATCAACAGGTTTTCCAGCTCCACGGATGAGATCCACTCACCGCCGCTTCTCACCAGATCCTTTGTACGATCGGTGATCGACATGAATCCGTCTGGGGAGATCGTGACCACATCCCCGGTACGAAACCATCCATCTTCGGTAAAGCTGTCGTCGCCGCCCTCCAGCTTGTAGTAGGCTTGCGCCACCCAGGGCCCGCGCACCTGCAGTTCGCCGAACGTCTCACCGTCCCAAGGCAGCTCCTGACCCGCCTGGTCCATGATGCGCATGTCGACGCCGGAGATGGGATAGCCCTGCCGGGCCTTGACGTCCCACTTCTGCTCCTGCGGCAGATCGTGGTGGTGGCTGAGCAACTTCGATACCGTGCCCAGGGGCGACATTTCGGTCATGCCCCAGGCGTGAACGACGTTCACGCCCAATTCCTTTTCATAGGCCTCGATCAGGCTGCGGGGCATGGCCGAACCGCCGACCACCAGCGCGCGGATACATGAAATGTCACGCGGGTTCTGCTTCAGGTCGTGGTAGAGCCCGTTCCAGATGGTCGGTACGCCGGCGGCGACGGTCACTCGTTCCGTTTCAATCAGATCTGCGAGCGCGGCAGGTTGCATGTGCGGACCTGGCATCACCAGGTTTGCCCCTGTATTCACGGCTGCGTAGGGTAGACCCCAAGCCATGGCGTGGAACTGCGGCACGACCGGCAGGACCACATCGTTCTCGGTGAGCCCTACCGCAGCGGCCTGGCACGACCCTACCGTATGCAGATACATTGAGCGGTGACTGTAGAGCGCGCCTTTGGGATTGCCTGTCGTACCGCTGGTGTAACAGAGCCCCATGGCCTGGTTCTCACCTTCCACCCTCCAGCCGTACTCATCGTCCGCTACCGCCATCAAGGTCTCATAATCGTGGACCTGGCCAGGAAGATTGGCCTCTGCCGCGCCCTCCTGACCGTTGAAAAGCACGAAATGGTCGACCCCGCTGATCTTCTCGCCCAGACCTTCAATCAGCGGCAACAGCGTCGCGTCGATGAAGATCACCTTGTCTTCGGCATGGTTGATGATGTAGGCCAACTGGTCGGGAAAGAGGCGAATGTTCAATGTATGTACGACAGCGCCGGCGCCCGGCGCAGCGAAGTAGAGCTCTACGTGCTGGTAGTTGTTCCAGGCGAAGGTGCCGACGCGGTCGCCCGGCTGCACGCCCAGCCTTTCGAGCACGTTGCAGAGCCGTTTCACTCTCCTGAAGAGGTCGCTGTAGGAGTAGGCGTGAAGCGTGCCGTCGGGAAGCTTGGTCTTGACTTGCTTGAAGGGATACAATCGATTCCCGTGTTCCAGAACGCGGTCAATCGTGAGCTGATAGTCCATCATCAGGCCGGAAAGCATACGAATGCTCCTTAGCTATCTACGATAATTTCGATGCCGGTGGGCTGGGGTGTGCTGTGGAGATTGTAGTACCTGCCAGCCGTTTGGTCAACCGTCGGCTACTTTCCTGAATCCAACATGAGGGCGGCGCCTGCCTTCCATCCGGCAATCTTTTCACGGTCCATCAACTCAGTTTTTCTGGTTCTTTCCCTTTTAACTGCAGTCAGACGAACGCGCCTATACCCGTGATCTCCCGACCGGCGATCAGGAGGTTAATCTCGTTTGTCCCCTCATAGGTGTAGGTGGCCTCGACGTCGGTGAACAGGCGCGCCACGTGATTGTCGATCAGAATGCCGTTTCCGCCCAAAATCTCGCGGGCTAACGCTGCTGCGCGCCGTGCCTTGGCCGCGCACGCCTGTTTCGCCAGCGAAAGCTGACCTGGGGTTGCTGCGCCTGCCTCCATCAGCTTTGCAAGCCGCCAGACAAGCAACTGCCCCTGGGCCACGTCAGCCGCCATCTCCACGAGTTTGGCCTGGATTAGCTGAAAGGCAGCGATTGGTTTGCCAAACTGTTCTCTTTCGCAGGCATAGTTCAGTGCGAATTCGTAGCAGCCGGCCGCGAGGCCGACGGCTTCCCATGCGACACCTGCGCGGGTGTTGGCCAGGACCGCCGTCAGGTCGCGAAAGCTGTTACAACCGGCGAGCCGGTTTGCCGCCGGCAGATGCACATCTTCAAGCGTGATTTCGGCCTGGTGCACCGCCCGCTTGGCGATCTTGCCATTCATCGCCGTAGCAGTAAAGCCAGGCAGCTGGGCCGGATCCTCCAGTACAAAGCCCCCAAAGCGTCCGCTCTCGTCGCGCGCCCAGACAATGATCAGGTCGGCAGTCGTCCCGTTGCCGATCCACCGTTTTTGACCATTGAGAACGTAGTGGCTTCCCACACGCTGGGCGGTCGTCTGCACGTGGGCCGCGTCCGATCCTCTTTGCGGCTCAGTCAGGGCAAACGCGCCCAGCCGGTCCATCCTCGCCATCGCCGGCAACCAGCGCTCCTTCTGCTCCTCCGAACCCAGCATTCCTATCGAACCCATAGCCAACCCGGAGTGCACACCGAACAGTGTACTGACAGAGCCATCCACGCGGCAGATCTCATACTTGACCAACCCATCGCTTACGCTGTCGAGACCTGCGCAGCCGTACCCCTTTTGCGTTCCGCCCACGATCGGTAACTCTCGAAGTCCCAGGGCCAGCTCCAGCGCAATCGCGCCGCGCTCCCAGTAGTCATTTATCCTGGGCTTTACTTCATTCTCCATGTAGTTCCGGACCTCGTCGCGCAGTTCTCTTTGGGCGGGCGTCAAGAGGTCATCGAATTGAAACAGATCCAAGACAGGCGTCGTCATATTGGTCCCCTATTGGATTGGTCTAGGTTTCTCTATTGTAGAACTTCGGATCATACATTGCAGTCCCGAGGAACAGTTTCATTTCCAGCAGGCAATCGGGTTTGTGAAGTATGTCTGGTAGCCGTGTTCCGGTTGGAAGATGTGTCTTCTGTAAGGCCTATTCTAGAGCCTATGTAGGCAAGCTTATGTCCCCTATTTTACAGGATCTGTAGCACAGAGAAGATGAGGGGGGACGAAGGCATCCACAGTTAATGAAGATGCAATCGGAATTCGGTGTCCAGGAAGGCGCGAGAAGCAGGTGAAGTGAAGGTGGAGAGCCTATTGCGCGAAATTCATGGCAAGGCCTAGTGCCGGCCGCGTCAGATTCTCCGCCCTTTATGTAGTAGGCGGGTGGCTAATCGCCTTCACCTAAGGGGCAATATCAATGACCGTCGTCACTGCAGTCAGGAGCAGAGGCAGAAATACTGGATCGACACTGTCTTGGTCGTCGAAGTGGGCCGGGAAGGCGCAGATAATCCAGGAACCCTCACGAACAAGTGAGAGGCACATTTAGTCCTTTGGCAGCCCACCCAAAAGAATGGTCACCAGTTTCAGTTTGCGGTGGAAGATAGTAGCAACCGGGCTTTCCACAACACAGTGCTGGACTGGATGTTGTCTCTTGACAGCTTTAAGAACGGTGATAGGGACAAGTCAGTCTGAGCTGATGGCCCGACCACGCGTGCCGAGAGTCCGATGCAGTTGCCGTAGGCGTCCCGTAGAAGAATACAGCTACTGCTCGATCCATTGGAGCCGCTGCACGACTTCGGCGATAACAGGTTCCAGTTCCTCAATCTGATCGCGATGAACGTTGAACCCAAGGGCAACGAGCCTTTCGCCATTGGGTGAAAGGAGCCATATCTGCCATACGACGTTATTGGTTGCGTATTCGCCGTATTGAATCGAAACCACCTCTTCGTCCGACGGCCTCATGCCCTGTACCAGTTCAACCGCGGCGGGCTCAATGCTGTACGTCTGCTCAGAGGCTGCCTGTGCGTATCCCGCAAGGCTTTGGCCATTGGCTGCGAACGAGAAGACGAGCATAAAGTTGCTCGCTTCACTCTCCTCCCGGCCAGTCTGCAGACCAAGACCGATCACGGCGTCGTCGCGCCGGAGGCTCATGGCCGAAACGATCTCACCCAATCCCAAGACGTCGAACTGTTCTTCCGATACTTTGTTGGCCGCGGACAGTAGCGCCAGGTCTGCCGCGGTAGGCTGCGCGGGGTCAAAGTAGCGCCATTCCGAGGGAAGTGACAGGGACAGTCCTCTCGCCAAGTCTTCATAGGTCAGCCAGCCGGACTCGTCGGCTTGAGGGATGTCTTCTGCGCCGGCTGGCGCAGACACATAGTCTCCGTGCAGCCAGCCCAGTTGGCCGCGGTACTCGATCTGCCACCAGCCGCCGGCCGGGCCGCCAACGGCGTCGCGACTGATCGCGGCGAACTGTTCGCCCTCCCCCGCCTTGCCGAGGATGGGATAGTCGGTGCCTGGGCCCCCGCGCACGTTCATGAGGTGCTCTAGAGTTACCTGCGGATCTGACCGGGGCAGATGGGAAGGATCGTCCAGCCACTGAACTCTGCGAACGACTTCGCGCAGGAGGCCCTCCACCCACTCGGAATAATCGCCCCACGCGTCGTAGGTGACGGTCAGAAAAGTACCTCCGTCGGGAGATAGCATTATCACGCGCCAGCCGGTCACATTTGCGTCGGGGACTGTAACAATCCGGTTTCCGAATGCCTGAGTGCCGTCAATGCGGTATTGGATTGTGGCGGTTTCCTCACCCCATGGACGCAGCCCGGGACCGATCCCGATGCCATCCACTTCGGCCAGGCCGGAAGCACCAAGTTCTTCGCTTAGCAGGCGTGCAAACGTCTCAAGAGTTCGGCCTTCGCTTGGTACTGCAAGCAGATGAAATCCGTTGGTTTCCAGCGGAGGCGAATCCGGGTCGTAGGGGAAACCGGCGCCGGCAAAGTAGTCCTCCTGGCCAGGTTGGGTCAGGAATCCGACGTAACCCTCCCGCTCCTCGAAGAATGCTTCGGCCAGTTCGTCATCCCCGAGTTGTGAGCCGAGCGCGGAGAGTTCCTCCTGTGTGGATACAAAGAGCCACCTGTTTGGGTGGAAAACTCTGATTCGGTGGCTTTCGACTTCGAAGGCAGGCCAGTCCTGGAACGGTCCGCCAGACGAGGAGGGCGTGTCCCCGACCGGGACCACTAGGGGATTGTGGATCGAGATCAGCGGCGTCTCGGGCGCAGGCCCGCTAACCGGAATGCCGGGGTCAGCGGGTAAGGGAACGCATGCGGTGAGAAGCAGGGCAGCCATTGAGAGGAATGCCCCAACAGAAGTAGGATAGTTGTAGTTCATGGTCTACTGTCCCTAGTCCACGTAGTCTACGCAATAGCATGGTCTTCCCATGTTGGAATTGCGGAAAGAAGGCTGAGGAGCCCTTCTGAGAGTTTCATACCAATAGCGAATGACAACTCTCCACTCTATCATTGTGCAGGCAAAGAAGCATTTTTTCAAGTGTGGTTTTTCGAGAACTCTCTCCATTGGTCGTCAGGGGTCGCAACCGGGACCGGTAGACGGGGTCTCCAGGACAATTGTCTGCGACGCCCCATGTACCTGATTTTGAGCTTAATGTCAGTGGCATTGCTGAGCACAGCATGTTCGGCGCGCCGTCGACAAGGCTCCCAGGCAGCCGCAGCCCCGTCCGGCGAGGGCACATTGGAACAGTTCTCTGCGAACTTGCAGAGCATTTTCCAACTACCGAAGCGGTGCAGCAGGGATGCATCCCAGATTTGGGGTGGGAACAGTCCGGCGTGGAATCAGGGCCAGCGGTGGCTGGCGTTGAATGCCGTCTTGGGGCGAGACGCAGTGCAGGCGCCAGGCCTGGCCGTACGGTGGCGTCCGTCAGTTGGGGAGGATGCGAGGGCAGGCGCAAGGCCGACACCCACTGGGATCTTATGAGACCGACGGGAGGTAGTCTGGCTAGACACCTTCGAGTAGGCCCATCTTACGAATATCGACACCAGGTCGACCAGGGATGTTGTAGGAGAGGGGGCGTTGCGGGGGCGGAGCCCCCGCACAAGGGAGGGCCGAATAGGCCCGACCGCCCAGAACTGCAGCAGTTGGTAGTCAGTAGTTAGTAGTCAGAGACGGCGCTCTTACTGGCGGAAACTGGATTGGGGCTGACCGCGACTTGGCTGCGACATTGGGGTATGTGAAAGTTTACCCCCAATTTTGGGATGCACTCGTGCAGCGGTTCCACCTTGTGTCTGCCTTGACCGTATGCTACAGTTCAGGATGAAGGAGGCAAGCATATGGCAACTGATTTGAAGTCCCTATTTCGGGTACCGGGCCCGTCCCAAGCCGACATCGAGTCCTTTCATAGCGACGGCTACATTGCCTTTGAAGATGTCTTCACCGACCACGCCAGAGAAGCTCTTATCCGTGAGATCGAGGGCCTGGACCAGGTTCGCGAATTCGTCAGTCAGTTGCAGGCCAATCGCGGCGATCCCAAAGCCTACTTTATCCGCCCCTGGAACGAGCGCGGCCCCTACAGCGACCAGCTCATTGACGACCCCTTCATCACAGCCTTGTTGACGGCCACGATTGGCGGGGACTATCACTTCTGTCACTCTGCGCTCAACATTGCCCCGCGCGGCATCGGGCCGATTCGCTACCACCAGGACCACCATCATTGGAAGCACGAGAACCCGGTAAATTTTGCGGAACGAGACAGATACTATGTTCAGATTCTCTACTATCTTAATGGATTTCGTCGCGGCGACCGCAATCTCAAAGTGATCCCCGGCAGCCACCGTGTTGCGCCGGTCGAGGACGCTGCGCCTGACAGAGCGCGTGCGAGCGAGTTCCCAAACAGAATGCTCGCCGGCGAGTTCGACGCCGAGGCCGGCCGCCCCCTTCGTGAGAAACGGCTCGAACTGCCACCGGGCAGCATGGTCTACATTAACGCCCGCATCTTCCACGGCGTCGAACCGAAGCCGATTGACTCTCCGCAGCCCTACCGGATCTTCAACATCGACATCTTCAAAGAGGCCGGCCCCCCTCACCGGTACACGCAGGAGATTCCCTCTGAGTGGATGGCGCGCGCGGATTCACACCGCAAAAGACTCTTTCTGCGGGAAGCGTATCGTGAAGGCTGCTGGGACTCGCATTGAAATAGCCTTTTGGGACTGTTTAATCGCAACACTCTGTCACTCCTCCAATCGTAGTACCCGTTTAGCGCCGCGTGGCTCGGCTTAAGTTTGCCGAAAGCAGGTCACCTTGACCCCGCTTGAGTTGCGCTGTCCTCTTTCGCTACACTACCTGCCCAACAGATGAAGCCCGTTCACTGCCCATCAGACAGGAGCCACCACGCCATGGCCGACTTCCTCCGCTACAGACAGATTCACCTGGACTTTCACACCAGCCAGCAACTTACCAATATAGGGGGCGAGTTTGATGCTGCAGCTTGGGCGCAGCAACTGGTCGACGCTCACGTTGACTCCATCACCTGCTTCGCACGGGGCCATCACGGCATGATCTTCTACGAAACACCGGCCAACCCGGAGCGGCGTCACCCGAGTCTGCAGTGTAATCTGCTCGCACAACAGATCGAAGCAGCTCACTCCCGCGATATTCGGGTACCCATCTATACAACCATTCAGTGGGACTACTACACCGCACAGGAGAAACCGCAGTGGCTGCAGGTAGCCTGCGACGGCTCCATTCAGGGCCAGCAGCCCTACCAAGCCGGCTTCTATGCGAAACTTTGTCTGAACACGCCCTATGTAGACTTTCTCAAGGCCCACGTTGACGACATGTTCGCCCAACTACCCGCGGTGGATGGGCTCTTTTTCGACATCGTGCAGGATCAGGACTGCTCCTGCACTGCCTGCCGGCTCGAGATGCTGGCACAGGGGCTGGACCCCTCCTGCGACGCGGAACGCCTCTCGTTCGGCCAGGGCGTGACCGACCGCTTCAAGCAGGATATGTCGGCCCACGTGCGCAGTCACAGCCAGGACTGCACCATTTTTTACAACTCCGGCCACGTTGGCCCGCGGCAGCGCGCGACGGGCGAGACATACAGCCACTGGGAGTTGGAATCACTGCCGTCGGGAGGCTGGGGCTACATGCACTTTCCGCTCTCGCAACGCTATGCCCGCACAACCGGCCACGACAGCCTCGGAATGACGGGAAAGTTCCACACGTCCTGGGGGGACTTCCATTCTTACAAGAACGAGGCGGCGCTGCAGTTCGAGTGCTTCCAGATGCTGGCCCTCAACGCCAAGTGCTCAGTCGGCGACCAACTCCACCCTACAGGGCGGCTCGACCAGGCGACCTACGACCTCGTCGGGCCGGTCTATCGAGAGGTCGCCCGAAAAGAGCCATGGTGCCGCGGGGCCCGTGCATTGACTGATATCGGCGTATTCACACTGGAGGAGTTCACAGGCGAGCGCCTGACCGCGGAGACTGTCGGCGCGGTGCGCATGTTGCAGGAAGGCGGCCACCTATTCGACGTTGTCGACAGTCAAACGAACTGGGATGGTTACCGCGTGCTCATCCTGCCCGACGGCGTACACCTTGACGGCTATCTTGCGAGCAAGGTAAACGACTATCTCGCCGCCGGGGGCAAAGTGCTAGCCTCATTCGAGTCCGGCTTGGATCCGGACCTGTCAGACTTTGCGTTGCCGGCATGGGGCGTGAACAAGACCGGCGAGGGACCTACCGACGCCAATGGTGAGACTGTGCGAGGTCGCCACTTCGGGAGCGGGGACTATGTGGACTATCTGCGTGCGGAAGGGATGCTGGCGGCGGGATTGCGAAATACTGAGCACGTCATGTACATGCGCGGGTTGGAAATCGAAGCCGGGGAGGACTGTGAGGTTCTTGCGAGGATGGTGCCTGCCTACTTCGACCGGACTTGGAAGCATTTCTGTTCTCACCGGCAGACGCCCAGCAGCGGCGAGCCTGCCGGACCTGCCGCGACGCGGACGGAGGACGTTATCTACTTCGCTCATCCGATCTTTCGCCAGTATCACCGCAACGCGCCGCGCTGGTGCAAGCAGCTGCTATTGAACGCGATCGATTTACTCCTGCCGGACCCCTGGTTGCGGCACAGCGGACCGACGGGCTTGTTGACCGCCGTGAACGAGCAGCGAGAACAGAGCCGTTTAGTCCTGCACCTGCTTCATTACGTTCCGGAGCGCCGGGGGCAGGATTTCGACGTCATTGAGGACGTATTGCCTGTGTTTGATATCGAAGTGAGTCTGAAGTTACCCGGACCGGTAGCCGGCGTTCGCTGCGTCCCTGACGGCGAGTCGCTGGCGTTCGGTGAAGCAAAGGGACGGCTCTCATTTACCTTGCCCAAGTTGAATGGCCACCAGATGGTGGAGATTGGTTTG
>DAOUHY010000278.1:0-3736 GCA_034428435.1 Caldilineaceae bacterium
GGGCTTTTTGCGGTCGGTACGTTCGATTGTGCCGGCGGTGAGGAGTTGGGGGAAGTACCAGCCGCCGTTGGCGATCATTGCGAGCAGGCCGAAGAAAAAGGGGTTGTCGGTCAGCCTGCTGACGAAGAAAGGGAGGATGGTGGTTGGCGACATGAGGCTCTGGGCGAGCAGGAAGAAGGCGCCATCGGTGACGTGTACGGTGAAGTTCCAGTTGTAGTTGCGCCAAGCCTCGGCCTCGACGTCCTCATCCGAGCGGACGGCGGCGGGCAGGTCGGCCTGCAACATGCGGCGCACCATGGCGTTGGCGAACCTGCGGGCAGGGATGATGGTTCCGAGCATGGGGACGGCAGTGGTCAGTGGTCAGTGGTCAGTGGTCAGTGGTCAGTTAACACTGTAGTATAGGCGGGTTGGGGCTGCTGCGCTACTTTATGGGGGTGTGTATAATTGTGCCGTGGGCTCCTGCGGGAAAGGGGCAGAGGGCGGGGAAGCTGATACCTGCATGACATTTGGAAGCGAGTGTGAACAGTTATGCTGACTCTTGTGGAGAAGGTGGTTTTTCTGGTAGCGGTAGCGGTGTCTTTCTATGTGAGTTTTGTGCAGTTCCGGCGCGTTTATGATGTGGTGCGGCGGGGGGCGGGGGAGCTGCCGACGCGGGTTGAGGTTGCGGGGCGGCTGGTGCAGGCGGCGGGCAGATGGCTCACGTTCGGCAATATGTGGAAAAGCCGGAGTGGGGCCGGGATCTTTCATGCGCTGATTGCGTGGGGGTTCGTGTTCTATCTGCTGGTGAACCTGGGCGATCTGGTGCAGGGCTTCTTCCCGGTCCGGTTTCTGGGCGAGGGTGCGGTTGGGGCCGCGTACCGCTTTGCGACGGACGTTGTGACGGTGGGCATATTGGTTGGGATGGTCTATTTCTTGGTGCGGCGTTTTGTGGTGCGGGCGGAGGAGTTGGGCTATCACGAGAATGTGATGCTGGTGGAGAAGGTGAAGGCTGGGGGGATTGGGCGGGAATCGCTGCTGGTGGGGCTGTTTATTTTGCTGCACGTAGGGTTCCGTCTGCTGGGCGAGAGCTTTGCGATCGCGCTGGCGCGGCAGGCAACGGGGCACGGGGAGGCGGGGCAGCCGTTCGCGAACGGAGTGAGCCTGTTGTGGGGCGGGATGAGCGCGGGGGCGCTGACGGTGGGTCAGCATGCGGGCTGGTGGGTGGCGCTGGGGCTGGTGCTGGCGTTTGTGCCGTGGTTCCCGCGCACGAAGCATCTGCATTTGATCATGTCGGGCGTGAACTTTCTGGCGCGGCCGCAGCGGAGCTCGTTGGGGGAGCTGCCCCCTCTGGACTTTGAGGACGAGACGATCGAGGAGTTCGGCGCGGCCAAGCTGGAGCAGCTGCCGTGGCCGCATCTGGTGGACGCGTACGCGTGCATCATGTGCAACCGCTGCCAGGATGTGTGCCCGGCTTACGTGACGGGCAAAGAGCTGTCGCCGGCGGCGCTGGAGGTCAACAAGCGCTATGCCATCAATGAGCAGGCGGCGGCAGTGGCGGCGGGCGGGGAGACGCTGCCGCTGCTTGAGTACGCGATCAGCGAGTCGGCGGTGTGGGCGTGTACGGCGTGCGGCGCGTGCGTGGACATCTGTCCGGTGGGCAACGAGCCGATGTTCGACATCATGCATTTGCGGCGCTACCAGGCGCTGACGGAGAACAGCTTTCCGCAGGAGCTGCAGCAGGCCTACCGGGGGATTGAGCGGCAGGGCAATCCGTGGAACCAGAGCGCGCGTGAGCGGCTGGCGTGGGCGGAGGGGCTGGCGGTGCCGACGGTGGATGAGGCGCCGGATGCGGAGATCCTGTGGTGGGTGGGGTGTGCGCCGAGCTATGATCCGCGGGCGCGGGAGACGGCGCGGGCGTTTGCGAAGGTGCTGAACCATGCGGGCGTGCGCTTCGCGGTGCTGGGCGAGATGGAGAGCTGCAGCGGGGACGCGGCGCGGCGGTCGGGGCGGGAGGACCTGTTCTGGGGAATGGCGGAGAGCAATATGGAGGTGCTGAACGAGGTGGCGGCGCGGCGGATCGTGACGACGTGCCCGCACTGTCTGCACAGCATCGGCAAGGAGTATCATCAATACGGCGGGCGTGAAGGAGGGCCGCAGTGGGAGGTGATTCACCATACGCAGCTGCTATCGGAGCTGGTGGCGGCTGGCAAGCTGGCGTATGACGCGGCGCAGGATGGGGCGGTTACGTTTCACGATCCGTGTTATTTGGGGCGGCATAACGGGATTGTGGATGCGCCGCGGGAGGTGCTGGCGGCGGGGAACATCGAGCTGGAGGAGATGCCGCGGCACGGGCAGCAGAGCTTCTGTTGCGGGGCGGGCGGCGCGCAGTTCTGGAAGGAGGAGGAGCCGGGCGAGCGGGCGGTGAACGCGGAGCGGTATGCGGAGGCGCGGGCGACGGGCGCGGAGACGGTGGCGGTGGGCTGCCCGTTCTGTCTGACGATGATGTCGGATGCGGCGAACGCGGCGGGAGAGGGCGTGGCGGTGAAGGATGTGGTGGAGTTGATTGCGGAGGGGCTGGACGGCAGCAGTCAGTAGCCAGTAGTCATTGGGCTGAGACGGCGAGTGGGGATGTAGGCACCGTTGGATAGACATATTGCCGGGAAAGAATACACACGGTGGATGAGGCACGTTTTAGGAGAGGGGGCGTTGCGGGGGCGGAGCCCCCGCACAAGGGAGGCCGCTTGCGGCCGACCGCCCAAAGACGAGGAGAGAGGGGAGAGGAGTGAGGAGAGAGATAACTTCGCTCGCCTCGTTCGGGGTCGTGAACTGATTTGGGCTGAGTATTCAGGCTTTCCAGGTGACGCCGGTGATGTGGGGTGCGGATGATGGGGAGTCAGCAGAGGAAGGCTGCGAACCTGGAGGGGGCGGCGGTGAGGGTTGCGACCTGGAAGGCGGAGTAGAAGAGGAGCACGCAGAGGAGGGTCCAGGACAGGCCGCGGACGATGCGGGCTTCGCGGATGAGGGGCTGGCGGCCGAAGCTGAGGATGGAGGGCGGGCGGTAGCGGGGCAAGAGGCCGATGGCGATTATGGCGCCGCCGGCGAGGCCGCCCATGTGGCCCCAGTTGTCGACGTTGGCGACCGAGAAGCCGAGAAACAGGTTGATGACCAGGATCGCAAGGGCGGACTGGAGCATCGACTTCCCCTGGCGGCCCATGTTTTCCCGAAAGCGATAGAAGTAGATGATGGTTGCGCCGAGCAGGGCGAAGACGGCGCCGGATGCGCCTGCGGAGGGGGCGGGCGAGAAGGCGTAGCTGGCGATGCTGCCGAGGAGGCCGCCGAGAAGGTAGATTACGGTGAAGCGCATGTGGCCGAAATGGCCTTCGATGATGGGGCCGAGCCAGAAGAGGCCGATCAGGTTGGAGATGAGATGGATGGGGCCGATGTGCAGGAACATGGCGGTAAAGAGCCGCCAGCTCTCGCCCTGCAGGATATGCCAGTTGGACTTCATGCCTAGGGCACAGAGGACGCGCAGGTCGGTAGGGCCGTTCCAGACGCGGAATTCGAGCAGCCCGTAGATGAAGGTGGCGGCGAAGACGAGGAGGTTGACGGCGATCAGGGCGCGGCTGACGCGCGGGGGGACGAGGGGGATGTAGAAGGTTGGCGCGGGCGGCGGGCCGGCGGTGCGAGGCGGGGGGCCGAAGATGCTCATCACGGCCGGTCTACAGATTGATGGGCGACCAGTCGACGCGACATTTTT
>DAOUHY010000279.1:0-5374 GCA_034428435.1 Caldilineaceae bacterium
GCTCTACGCCCTCCGCGTCCAGGGCGACTCCATGATCGACGCCAGCGTCCTCGACGGCGACATCGTCATCCTTCGCCACCAGGAACGCGCCGAAAACGGCGAAATGGTCGCCGCCTGGATCGACACCCAGAACGAGACCACGCTCAAACATTTCTTCCTCGAAGGGGATCAGGTCAGACTCCGCCCGGCCAACCCCAGCTATCCCGAAATGTTCCTGCCCGCCGCCGACGTCAGCGTCAAGGGCAAAGTCGTCTCGGTAATCCGTCAGCTCGAGTAACGTCGACCTTCTGTCATAAAGCGACCTGCGGGGTCGAACGTCAATTCTGGCCCCCGCCCACAGCCTGCCGCATCCGCCCATCCCCCGGCCGCGCTGCCCGTCCCCCAGCTGCGCCGTCCATCCCCCAACCGCACCGGCGCCGGTGCGGCCGATATTCCTTCCCCCTCAACTACACCATTCGCAGCCACCCGCTCATCCCGCTTCCGCCTCAGAACCGCCCGCGCCTACACGCTCTCCCCGTGCTCCGCCCCCCGCCGCAGCCTCTCCTCCGCCACCAACCGCGCCAGCACACGCTGCACCTGCGACCGCCGTTCCAGCAAATAATCGAACTGCTCATCACACCCCGCAATCGGCGCCGGATAGCTGCTGATTTTCTCCCGTATCCGCTCCCTCTCAGCCTCCAATCGAGCCCGGACCGCCCCAAACTCCGCCTCCCGCTCCGTCTTTACCCGCTCCACCGCCATCGTCCTCATCCCCCCCTGATTCCAACACCTAACCTCCCCCCAATCCCGTCGACGTCCCACCAAACCGGACTCCATTGTAGCACGCCCACCCGCCTCAGCCCCGTCCCCACCCCCGCTGCCCAAACCCGTAGGGGCACCCCTTGTGGGTGCCCTCGCCCTCGTGCCCAAATCGAACTGCGCGCAAGGGCCCGTGGGGGCACGCCAATTTGTTGCCCCCGGACGTCAACGCCCCTCCACTGCCAGAACGCCATCGCCCGCCAAAATTACACATCGCCTGTGTAATTTTCTGAACCCATTTTAGGCGTCCCTACAGGAGTAAAAACTACACATCCTCTGTGTAATTTCTCACCCCCCTTTGGCCCAAAACCTTTCCCCTGTTTCACTCAGAAATTCGATTCCATGCCCGTAAATCTTCCCTGCCCAATCCCGACAGACCAACCGCAAAAATCCGACAAAAACGTAACCGTCTGAAGGCAACTTCGCCCTGCACGCGAATTCCGCTAGAATGCACTTGACTCCTGACCGCTCGATTCAGCCGTTTTCGCAACAGATCATTCGCAACGAGGTTTCCAACAAGTGACCAAAGTCTTTATCGACAGGGAAACAATTCAGGCCGTTGCCCAGTTGATCGCCCAAAAATTCGACCCCGAGCAGATCATCCTCTTCGGCAGCCACGCCCGCGGCAACGCCGGCTCCCACAGCGACGTCGACCTCCTCGTCGTCCTTAAATCCCTCGACGACTGGCCCAAACGCGGCAACCCCATTCGCAGGGCAACAGGCGAACAGTTCATCCTGCCCATCGACGTCCTCGTAACCACCCATGACCGTCTGGCAGAGCAGCGCGACAACCCTTACTCCTTTGTCAACACGGCTCTCGAATCTCAGGAAATTCTGTATGAGCGGGCGGCCTCCTGAACAGGACTGGTTCAGAAAGGCAGAACAAGATCTGGAAATGGCCCGGCGTGCCATGCTGCCCAGCGATCCAATTCCCGAAATGGCCTGCTATTACGCCCGGCAGTGTGCCGAAAGGCACCTGAAAGGATTCCTGGTCTCCAGATCACGTAGTTTCAACTCAGTCCATGATCTGTTCTATCTGACACAGGAGTGCGCGCAAAGTCAGCCGGCTTTCAGCCAACTGAAACTGGCGGCCGAGACCTTGGGCCGGTACGGCGCCGGAGTACGCTATCCGCTGGAAATCTTCGTAGATCCAGACGAAGAAGAGGCTTGGGAAGCAATTGCACTAGCCGAAGAAGTCGCAACCTTTGTAAAGAACCAACTCTAGCCCCACGGCCGCCTTCACCCGCCACCTGCGCGCCCGCCTCCACACCCTCTACTTCCAACCCTACGCCCTTCCCCATCCACACGCCCCCTGCATCTTCAACACCGTCCCCACCGTCCGTCGCCACTCTCCTGTACAATCTCCGCAAAGGACTATCGCTCGCCCAATGGCTGTAGTATACTTAGCCCCATTCCTGGGGCACCGGCCATCCCGGTAGGTGCCTGGGCAACAATCTGTCCAGCTTTCATATCTCAATACCTCCTATGACCTCCTTGGCCCCGCCGCTCCAGAACAGCGGAGGCAAAAACAAGGCTACCTGAACTCAAGCACCCGACAGCAGGAGAAAATACCATGGCAAAAACCGGTCGGGCGGTCATCGCCCAAGGACAGGACTTCGAAGTCCGCGAATACCCCGTACTCGACCCTGAACCCGGCAAAGTGCTGCTCCGCCAGGAGCTCGCCGGAATCTGCGGCACCGACCTGCACATGTGGCAGAACGGCTTCCAGGGCGAAGTCGTCCTCGGCCACGAAAACGTCGGCGTAATCGAGGCCATCGGCGCCGGCGGAGCCAAAGACTATATCGGCCGCCCCCTCGAAGAAGGCGACCGCGTCATCTTCTCCCCCGGCACTGGCGGCTACGGCGCATACGGCTTCTACGACACACCCGACGTCGCCCCCCACTTCTACGGCGGTTTCGCCGACTACATCTATCTCGGCTTTGAAAATACCTGCATGCTCAAGACCGACTGCTCGCCCGAAGTCGCCGTGCTCACCGAGCCCTACACCATCGGCGTCCACGCTGCCATGCGCGGCAAAGTTCAGCTCGGCGATACCGTCGTCGTCCAGGGCAGCGGCGCCATCGGCCTCGTTACCCTCCTCTGCGCCAAACAGATGGGCGCCGCCAACATCATCGTCGTCGGCGGCCCCGCCAGACGCCTCGAACTCGCAAAAGAGTTCGGCGCCGATGTCACCATCAACATCGAAGAGGTGACCAGCGTCGAAGAGCGCACCGAGCAGGTCTACTGGCACACACCGCTCAAGCGCGGCGCCGACATCGTATTCGAGTGCTCCGGCTTCCTCGCCGCCACGCCCGAAGGACTGGGCTACCTGCGCAACAGCGGCACCTACGTCGAGGTTGGTCATTTCGTCGATATGGGCTCCATCGACTTCAACATCAACCAGCTCCTCATGCGCAAAAATCTGACCTTCGAAGCCGTCTGGGGCAGCACCTACGAGCATTTCGTGCGCGGCCTGCCCATTCTTGAGAAAAACGAATTCCCCTACGGCGAAATGGTCAGCCACAAACTGCCCCTCGACCGCGTAGGTGACGGCTTCCACGCCCTCGACGGTACCTACCGCCTTGGCGACGAGCAAGTCATCAAAATCGCCGTCAAAGCATGGGACGACTAGCGCCCGTTGAAGTCTTTCACACCAGCGATTTGCTTGAGCAACATGTCGCCAATCCGCAGAGGACCGCACAATCACGCCAAAGTACCCATGACGCGCCTCGTTCTCTTCGCGGCCCTTCGTGGACAAAAAAAGGTGTTTTTCGCGTCCCTTCGCGTAACTTCGCGGATAGAATGAAGGTGTACTCCAAATCCCCGCCGCACACGCAGCGGGTCTCAACCAGGCAAAGGAGATTGCCATGCCGTTCGGAACCGGCGCCTATCAGTACGAAGTAATCGAAAACTGGGCCAAACTGCCCGCAGGCTGGCAGTTCGGCTGGGTAGCCGCGGTCGCCTGCGACGCCCAGGACCGCGTCTTCGTCTACTCGCGCAGCGAACATCCCCTTGTCGTCTTCGATCGCGACGGCAACTTCCTCGCCTCCTGGGGCGAAGACGTCATTGAGGACGCCCACGGCATCTTCATCGACGGTGAAGACAACGTCTGGTGCACCGAACGCGAGACCCACTGCATCTTCAAGTTCAACGCCCAGGGCGAGCTCGTCATGACTATCGGCACCCCCGGCCAGGAAGGCGCCCCCGGCGAACCCTTCCGCCTCCCCACCGACCTCGCAGTCGCTTCCAATGGCGACCTCTTCATCTCCGACGGCTACGACAACGCCCGCGTCCACAAATACTCAGCCGCCGGCGAGCACATCCTCTCCTGGGGCGACTGGGGAGAAGGCCCCAGCCAGTTCACACTCTCCCACTGCGTCCGCCTCGACAAGGACGACCGCGTCTGGGTCTGCGACCGCACCAACGACCGCATCCAGCTCTTCGACACCGACGGCAACTTCCTCGAAGAACGCACCGGCCTCCTCAAACCCGATACCATCCACTTCGACCCCAATGGCGAAGTCGTTTACGTCGCCGAGCTCGAACAGCGCGTCAGCGTCTGGACCCTCGACGGCGAGCTCCTCAGCCACTGGGGCGGCGCCCAACCCAGCGACAAACCCGGCGAGTTCGCAGCCTGCCCCCACGGCATCTGGGCCGACTCCCGCGGCGATCTCTACGTAGGCCAGGTCCAGGTCGACGACGGCCTCCAGAAATTCCGCCGCCTTTGAGACAATAGGCGGCAATTCAGTTCCCTCATTCTTGTGTTTTCGGGGCAGGATTATATGAGGATAAAATAGCCGTATCTGTGATTTCCGTACGAATATCCTTGTTTTTCGATCGGAAGTAAGTCATGCTTATCGAATTCAGCGTCGCCAATTACCGCTCCTTTCGCGACGAAGCCACCTTCAGCATGGTAGCCAACCCACGGCAGGCGCAAGATGGCAAATCCGACGATAGGAATCAGTTCGCCGCGCCGGGCGACATCAATCTTTTGAAGAGTGCTGCTATATACGGTGCCAACGCTAGCGGTAAGAGCAACCTCATTGCCGCTTTCGACTTTATGCAGCGATTTGTACGAGGATCTCACGAAAGCACAGAGGAGACTGGGGGAATCGAAGTTGAACCTTTCCGGCTCAGTACCAAAACGGAATCTGCCCCAAGCATTTTTGAGGTTGTATTCATCGTTGGCCAGGACCACTACCGCTATGGCTTCGAAGTTACAAAGGATGTGGTAGTTTCTGAATGGCTGCATCTGATGCCTGCACTGAAGCAGGGAATCGAACGCCATAGTGATGGCGACGAAGTTATACTTTTTGAGCGAGAAAGTGCCACCATCACACTACATGAACTTTTCGAGGAGGAGGGACGCTTACTACTGGAAAAAACTCGCCCTAACGCGCTTTTTCTTACCGTGGTCGCCCAGTTCAATGGGAAAACTGCGCTTAGGGTTTCTGACTGGTTTGGCTCAATGGAAATTGCCTCCCATTGGGCGAGCGTGAAACTGCTTATGCGGCTGTCCACGGAACAATTGGTTAGCGACACGGATTATTTGAGAGCCATAGAAGCGTTGATTGCT
>DAOUHY010000280.1:0-12580 GCA_034428435.1 Caldilineaceae bacterium
CGAAGCAAGGTTGCCGCGGGTGGACAAGGTCATTTTGCGCTCACACTCGCTGCGGCGGGTGTTGTAGGAGAGGGGGCGTTGCGGGGGCGGAGCCCCCGCACAAGGGAGGGCCGACCAGGCCCGACCGCCGGGAACTGCAGTGGTCGGTGGTCAGTGGTCAGTGGTCAGATGGCAAAGACGGTGCTCTCCGTGCATCAGAGTTGATTGCGGACTGGATATGGCTCCATTGCTACCCGAGGGACTGGAAAGTTCGCCTCAGTATTGGGATGCACGGCGGAATGGGAATTTGCTTGACTTTCGGTTGGGGGTGATGTATAAGAACAGGGGCGGTACAGGTGTTCCTTCAGACGGAAAACCTGCCAGATAAGGGCAGCAGGTCCGCATATATGTGGAGGGGCGGGAGCGCGTCCCTCACGCCTTGGGCGCGTGTGCCGGCTGTCCATTTCCTCTCTACTGCCAGCACGGCCAGCCGCTCTGGGCCAAGAATATAAGGTACAAAAAACTGAGGTCTTCCATGCAAATTTCTGAAGAACAGCGAGCGCAATACCGCAACGAGGGGTACTTTTTTCTGGAGAACGCCATCCCTGCGGATCAGGTAGAAGGGCTGCGGGAGGAGTGTCAGCGTTACATTGATCGGTACGACGCTGAGATGGAGGCCAAGGGGGTGACGGTTCAGGGAATCAATCACTATAAGAAGCGGTATTTTATCAGCCGGCGGGGGTTGGAGAGTCCGACAATCACCGAGTTCCTTTTCGGGGAATTGATGGCAGAGGTCTGCAGGGCGACGCTGGGCGAGGATGCCTTTTTGTTTCACGAGCAGTATGTGGTCAAGTTTGCAGAGGTGGGCACGAAGTTCGGCTGGCACCAGGACTCCGGTTACGTGGGCCACTACCACAGGCCCTACCTGTCGTGTTGGTGCGCGCTGGACGATATGTCGATTGAGAACGGAACGGTTTCGGTCCTGCCGTATTCGGCGATCGGGATGACGCCGGACGACCTGTATGACCATGAAATCGAAATGGGAAGCAATGACAAGATCGGTTACCAGGGCGACAACCCGGGCGTCCCGGCGCTGGTTCCGGCCGGCAGCATCGTGGTATTCAGCAGCCGCACGTTTCATCGCAGCGGGCCGAATACGACGTCGAGAATCCGACGGTGTTACCTGGCACAGTATTCGGCGGAACCGATAATGAATCGTGAGGGGACGGAGCTGTGGGGGCAGGCGATTCCGATCGTACAGGACGGCAGGCGGTGCGGGCCACCCGCGCAGGGTTGAATTGCACTGAAATTGCTTGCGGCGCGCCTCGAATTAGCTGTGTTGCACAGTGGAACAGGTAGCGTTGTAACTCTGTACCTACGAAGAAGGGAAGCAAAATGAGCGTTTCGGACTATCTTCTGAACGACGAGCAGATGCGGCAGTTCATTTCGCGCGGCTACCTGGTGCTGCAGACCGACTTCCCGAAGGAGTTCCATGAGAGACTGAACGCCAGACTGAACGAAGCGATGGAGAAGGAGGGCAATCCCGGCAATAATCTCTTGCCGCGGTTCAGTGAGGTCGGTGACATTATTCAGAGTCCGGTCGTGCGGGGTGCGCTGACGAGCGTAGTCGGGCCTGACTATACGATACATCCGCACCGACACTGTCACTTCACGTATCCCGGGCGCAAGGTGCAGACGTGGCACAAGGACAGCTACTGGGGGCACCAGAAGGTACGCAATCACCATAACTGGTGGGCGATGATTTTCTATTATCCCCAGGCAGTGGACGAGGAGATGGGGCCGTCGGGCCTACTATCGGGGTCCCAGTACTATACGAAACGGGCTGGTGACGAGACGGAGACACCGGTCTATATGGAAGGGCCGGAAGGCACATTTGCGCTGATTCACTATGATTTGTGGCACCGAGGCGGAGCCAACCTTTCTCAGAAGACGCGGGCGATGATGAAGTTCCAGTTTGTGCGTATGAATGCTCCAGTCGGCCCGGCCTGGAATAACAAGGATGCTGGATGGGAGCCGGTCGATGATGCTCCGGTTGATCACAACGTGTTGTGGGCGCACCAGTGGCGCTGGCATCGCGGCGAGGCAGGGGCGGCAGGGAACGGTGCCGCGCCAAGGGTTTCGCAGTCGAACGGACACGGGACTGAGGAGACGACAATTTCCGATTTGGCCGAAAAGCTGTCCTCCAGATATGAACCGGAGGGGGTAGACTCCGCCTACCGAATGGCGGAATGTGGTGAAGAGGCCATTCCTTCCCTTAGCGGGGCACTCAGGAGCGGTAACGCCACCGCTGCCCGCAATGCAGGCTACGGTCTGAGCGAAGTTGGCAGTGCAGCCCAGGAGGTCTTGTTGGAGGCGATGGAGCACGAGTGCGAGAAGGCGCGCATGCATGCGGCTTTTGCCCTGGGAGAGCTGGGACTGGCGGACGCCGAGAGCGCCGGTGCGGTGGCCAAGGCTGTTTCGGACCCATCGGTTGTGGTGCGGCGCAGTGCGGTGGAGTCACTGGGGCTGCTCAAGGAGCCTGTTGAATTGGCGCTGCCTGCGCTGGAGCATGGATTGCGGGACGACGACGACCAGGTGCGTTTTACGGCGGCTTTGTCGCTGCTTCGTCTCGGGTCCAGGTCGGCCGGAGCCCTGCCGGCTCTGAAGGGCGCTTTGCGCGACGAGAACCGCTATGTTCGCGCCAATGCCGTGGATGCTCTGCGCCGCATCGGGACGAGTGAGGCTCTTAATGTAGCGCTGGACTATCTGAGTGCGCACCGCTGGTGTCCGTCGACGACACCCGACAACCTGTTTTAGAGGAAACGCCCATGTCCGCGTTTGTGATGGAGCCGAAGATTACAGCCGACGAGATATCGGTTTCGGTTGAAGACCTGGACGCAGCCGAGGCCGCGGCAGTCTACCGCGAGCATGGCTGCCTGGTCGTACGGGGTCTGATGAAGCCATATATCGAGGAGATGGCGGCGGACATCGGCGCGACGGTGCGGCAGTCGATCGAGATGCTCGACCGGGCGGAGAGAAAGCCGGAGGGCTGGGTTTCGCCGAACGGCTCTCTGTTCATTCCGGCGCCGGATGGGTACAGCAGAGATAAGCAGATCATGACGGTGGGGATCAGCTACACCACAAGCGCGGCGTTTTTACGCGCGGCAATGGATCCGACTGCGCTCGACATTCTTGAGGCGATACTGGGGCCCAATATTGAACTGTTCGGCCAGGGGCAGTCGCTGGTCAAGGAGCCGGTGGGAGGGCATCCGAAGCATCTGCACCAGGATTCGGCCTACTTCGAGCACCGGTATGAAGGGCCGGTCGGGATTCTGACGTACGTTGTGGACACGGACCTGGTGAACGGCGCTCTGCACGTCGTGCCGGGCACACATAAGCAGGGCCAGCTCGAACATATCGATACTTTTTCTCACCTGGGCCTGGACGAGGACGAGTGGCCCTGGGAGGCTGCGCTGCCGATCAGCGGACAGGCAGGCGATTCGATCTTTTTCCACGTCAAGACAGTGCACGGTTCCAAGCAGAACCACTCGGACAGGCCGCGTCCTGTCTTTATCAACCGCTACCGGCGCCCCGATGATTTCGCCATCATCCGGGCGACGACCACCTCCAACCGCGCCGAAGCTGAGAGTCGGGCGCACCAAGCCCGCCGCGAAGACGAGCCTCAGGGACTGATGGTACGGGGTTTCCGGCCTTACTCAGATGTAGACGAGGCCGGCAGCGATGGGGCGCGGTGACGGCGACACAACCTGGAATTTCTCCGTTAGTCTGTGGGACATAACTTTCATCACGCTGGGCATCAGTTTCATTTCCAGGGAGACTGTGGTCCCGGTGTTGGTGAGCCAGTTGACCGATTCCAAACTCGTGATCGGTCTAGTCCCGGCGATGTGGTCGCTGGGCCTCTACCTTCCCCAACTACTGACCGCCAACTGGGCCGAGAGTATGCCCTACAAGAAGCCGTTCGTGATGGTCATCGGCTTCTTCCTCGAGCGGCTGCCCTATCTCCTGATCGGTCTGGCAATTCTCCTTTTTGCAGTTGAAAGCCCAACAATTGCACTGATTGCGGTGCTGGTGGGCATTGGCATGGCCGCGTCGGGTGCAGGGCTGGGGACGCCGCCGTGGCTGGACATGATTGCGAAGGTCATTCCTGTGCGGCGGCGGGGTATCTGGCTGGGGTTGGGCCACGGGCTGGGACAACTGATGGGGGTAGTTGGCGCCTATTTCGTGGGGCGGATTCTAGTCAGTCGGGCGTTCCCCGGCAACTTCGCCCTTCTATTCTTCATTGCCTTCGCATTTGTGGTTATTTCGTGGATGGGGCTGGCCGCAACGCGGGAGCCAGTCAGTGAGGTGACGAAGAAAGCGGCCCCCCTGATCCGTTACCTGGGCCGCGTGACAACGGTGTTGAAGCGTGACATCAACTATCGCCGCTACCTGATAAGCAAGTCGATGGTGAATCTGGGCGGGATGAGCGCGGGATTCTTCGCGGTCTACGGGACGGAGATGTTTGCTCTTGACGGTCGCGGCGTTGGCCTGCTGACGGCGGTGCTGGTGGGGACGCAGGCGGTGCTCAATCCGCTGTGCGGACTGCTGGCCGACCGGGTGGGTCATAAGACGGTGCTGGCGGGGGCGGCTTTTTTTGTTGCAGTTGCGCCGTTGAGCGCGCTGGTCATCGGTCGCGCGGCCGCCGTTGGGGAGACGGCTGGGGCGGTTTTCTCGACTTACGCTCTGGGTACCGTGCCTATTGGACTGGTGGTAACTTTCGTATTTCTGGGAACCTTCCTGGCTGCAGACCACACCTCTTCGCTGCCGATCATATTGGAGTTCAGCGCGCCGGAGGACCGGCCGACGTATATCGGGCTGACAAACACGTTGTTGGCGCCGATTTTAGTTGGCGCGCCGATTCTGGGGGGCTGGCTTGCAGGTGCGCTGGGTTATACAGCCCTGTTCAGTGTGGCGCTGGTGGTGGGGGTTGTGGCGCTTGTTCTGATGGTGTTTTGGGTGAGAGAGCCGCGGAGGACGGTGCCGGTGCGGTTGGAGGAGGAGCAGCGTGCCGTGGCCGGTCCTTGATTCTTGTAGTTCCCCGTTTATCCCCGCTTGATTGCACTGGCAGACAGAAACAGTTTATCCGCGAAGGGGCGCGAAGGGGCGCGAAGAACGTCTTTTTGTCCACCAAGGCACGCGAAGGGACCGCGTGCGGGGCAATCAACAGGGCGCGTACGAGGGCACCACCCACAAGGGGTGCCCCTACGGTGGATGACGGGAAGGTGGAGTCTGGGAGTCGTGGCGCGTACGAGGGCACCCACGAGGGGTGCCCCTACGGGTTGAGTCGGTCCAGGACCAAGACGATTGCAAAGCCGGCGACGGCTAGTCCGAGCGCCAGAAAGACTTCTCCGGTCAGGGCGGGGGGCAGGTGGTTTTGTTGCACGGTGGGCAGGATCTCGCCGTGGCGATCGATGATGGAGGCGACGGTTTCTTTCCAGGGCCAGATTTTACGCAGGCTGCCTGCCATGAGTCCGATCAGGACGGCGATGGTGGCGTCGTGGTAGCGCTTGAAGAGCCAGGCCAGGACTTGTGCGAAGGTGACGATGCCGACGACGGCGCCGGCGCCGACGATGGCCAGACTGGCTAAATCGCGCTGGTTTACGGCAGCGAGCACGAACTGGTATTTGCCGAGGAGCACGAGGATGAATGCGCCGGAAATGCCGGGGAGGATCATGGCACAGATGGCCAGCATGCCGCTGAGGAAGAGGAACCAGGAGGCTTCGGGGGTCTGCACGGGGACGGCACCGACGACGAAGTAGGCGCCGACGGTGCCAGCGGCCAGCGCGGCGAAGAGCGCGGCGTTCCAGGATTGGATGCGTTTGAGGACGGTGACGATTGAGGCGAACACCAGGCCGAAGAAGAAGCTCCAGATGAGGACGGGATGGTGCTCCAGGACCCACTCGAGCCAGGAGGCAAGGGTGAGGATAGCGATGGCGATGCCGGCGAGGACGGCGAGGAGAAAGCGGGCGTTTACTGCATCAAGAGCGGCGGGGAGGTTCAGACGCAGGAGTGCATGCCAAAACGGGCGGCGTGCGCCGGCGCGGATGCTCATTACGAGCTCTTCGTAGATACCGAGAATGAAGGCCATGGTGCCGCCGGAGACGCCGGGCACGATATCGGCGCAGCCCATGGCAAAGCCGCGTGCGGTGAGGCCGAGATACTGTCTCAGCGACCGGTTAGGGGCGAAGCTGGTCGGAGTATGCGTATCAGAGATGTGAGGGGACTTGCTCTGCCGGGCAGTGGTATGGGAATTGGCGGTCATCGCGGAGCCTCGGCATAGGGCAGGATGAGGTCATTCATGGGGATAAGGGTCTCGAGTTTGTCACTTCGCATGCCGGCAGGGCCCGATGGCATTTCAGGTATGAGCGACCTGGGAGCGATGGGAAGTCCGTACAGCCGCGCAAGGTAAGAGAGACGAAACTGGTAACTGAGATGGGTAACTAAGTGCAAGGGAATCTAGACCGGGAGGCAGGCGGGGCCGATTGGCTCGAAGGACTTGTAGGTCAGAACGAACTCCTGGTGGCCGAGGCTTTCGGACTTGGTTGGTGTGCCGGCGGCAACGTCCAGCACTTGGGCGAAGATCTCCTGGCCCACCTCGTCAAGGGTCGCCCGGCCTTCGAGAATACGGCCGGCGTCCACGTCCATGTCACCGGCCATGCGGCGGTATGTCTCGGGGTTGGCGCAGACTTTGACGACCGGCGAGATGGCCGAGCCCACGACTGAGCCGCGCCCGGTAGAGAAGAGGGTCAGATGGGCGCCGCAGGCGATCAGTTCGGCGATTTCGGCGTTGTCGTTGATGTTGGGAAAGCCGAAGCGGGCGCCGCCGTCGGGTACGATGTCAAGAAGGTAGAGGCCGCCGGCAGGGGGTACGTCCCCGGGTTTTATCAGCCCTGAAATTGGTGAAGAGCCGCTCTTGGCGTAGGCGCCCATCGACTTTTCTTCGACGGTTGTGAGGCCGCCGTCGGCGTTGCCGACGGCGAAGCTGCCGTGGCCCATTGTGGTGTAGTAGCGGGCTGTCTTCTCCATGGTTGAGAGGATCTCTTCGCCCAGGGCCGGGGTGACGGTGCGGTCGGCCATAATCTGTTCGCAGCCGATCAGTTCGCCGCCTTCTTCGAAGATGGCGCTGGCGTTGTTCTCGACCAGGAGGTCGAAGCAGCGTCCGATGGCGGGGTTGGCGGTGATGCCGCTGGTGGCGTCAGAACCGCCGCAGATGGCGCCGACGACCAGTTCATCCACCGACATCGGCACGCGCGTCGTGGTCTCTTTGAGTTCAGTCAGCGTTTCTTGCAGCCAGGCCAAGCCCTGGTCGACGGTGGTGAGCGTACCTCCTCTTTCCTGGATGACCAGTGTTTCTACAGGGCGGCCGCTTTCGCTGACGAGTTGCTGCAGGCCGCGGCGGTCGAAACTTTCGCAGCCCAGGGAGATGAGGAGGACGGCGCCGGTGTTGGGATGGGTACAGAGGCGGGCCATCATGTCGAATGCATACTGGTTGGGGTAACAGCCGCTGAACCCGATCAGGTGGACGCCCTGCTTGCGGAAGGGGTAGACGATTTCGCGGGCGACGTGGTGGGCGCATTCGACCAGGTAGACGACCAGGATCGTGTTGCGGATGCCTTTGCGGCCGTCCTGCCGCAGGAAACCTTGAAATTCGGTTTTCGCAGACATACTGTCGCTCCTCTACGGGTTCACCCGGTCCCCGAATTCAGCGTGTAGGTGGGAATGTAGTCGCTCTTGAAGTTGTGCAGGTGGACATGCTGGCCTGTGCGGATATCGCGCGTGGCTGAGCCGATGGGGGCGCCGTACTTGACGATCTTTTCGCCGGCGGCGATGTTGCGGGCGGCGATCTTGTGACCCAGTTCGAGCGCGTTCTCGACAACGACCGTTTGTTTGCCAATTTGTAAAGGGGTGCCTGCGTTCACGCTGCGAAGAAGGACGTAGACGTTGTCACTGTCCGAGATGCGTAGCAGCAGATTGCTTTGATCGTCAGGCATGGTCTTGATCTACGTAAGGAAGTGTCGCGACGCGCACGGCTCTTGAGATCGCTTTATCATAGCCGAAAAAGGAGCAAAGATACAGTTTATCCGCGAAGGGACGCGAAGGGTCGCGAAGAACATCGTCTTATCCACGGAGGGCCGCGAAGAACATCATCTTATCCGCGAAGGGTCGCGAAGGGTCGCGAAGAACATCATCCGATGCACGGAGGGCACGCGAAGAAGGGGTCTTTGACGTGCTGCGGGGCGCCTGGAAGCGCGGTTCAGTCTGGGCGTGTGTGACTGGGCACCCAAAAGGGGTGCCCCTACGTTGTGTGGGGCTGGTTGGGGCTTTTGAAGGGAACTGGGCACCCACAATGAGTGCCCCTACGGGTTGTGGCTGGTGCGCTTCTGGTCTGAATCAGGATTTGCAGGATTGAGTCTCCGGGTTTTGTGGATTGCTGTCGCGCGTATTGGATTGTGATGGGGAAGGAGTTGGTCTTCTGTTGGTTCGCCAAGGGTCGCTGGTACGAGACCGGGATGGGGGCGCATACGGTCGATGGGGAGGACGCTGGCACCGCGGCGTATCGGTGGCCAGGCATGTTGTAGGAGAGGGGGCGTTGCGGGGGCGGAGCCCCCGCACAAGGGAGGGCCGAATAGGCCCGACCGCCCGGAACTGCAGTGGTTAGTAGTCAGTAGTCAGTGGTCAGTTGGGGGGCTGCCGGAGTCTGGGGTGTTCGGTTGCGTCGATTCGAGTTTTGGGGGGCGGGAGACTGCTACGAGGAGGGCGGCGAGGAGGTAGATGGTGATGATGCCGAGGAAGCCGAGCTGGTAGGTTCCTTGCAGATCGTAGACCACGCCGACGAGGACGGGGGCGACTGTGGGGCCGATGACGGTCAGGGGTTGGGCGATGCCGCGGACGGCGCCGATGTGGGCGCGGCCGAAGTAGGTGACCCAGAGGGACTCGCTGATTGGAATCGTGCCGCCGAAGCCGAATCCGTAGAGGAAGAAGCCGGCGAAGAGGAATGCAGGAACGGTGGTGGCGGCGGAGAGCAGCATGAGGCCAACGCCTGTGCCTCCCAAGGAGAAGGCGGCCACAGCGAGCATTCGGGGCGGGTAGCGCTGGAGGCAGTATCCCCACACGGCCTTGGACAGGAGGTTTCCCAGCCCGTTCACGGCGAGGGCGAGGGCGGCCATCCTGCGGGTGAAGGAGGCGTCGGTGGCGAAGGGCACGGCGTGGGCGAGCACGGAGGCGAGGGCGGCCTGGTTCATGCTGTAGCCGAGGAGGAGCAGCCAGAAGCCGGGTGTACGCAGGGCCTGGCGGCTGGTGTAGGAGCGCGGTTCTTCTGTTTGCGGAGAGGCGTCGCTTACGTAGTTGGGAGCAGGGTCGCCGTCGGGGCGAAGGCCGACGTCTTCCGGGGTGCGCCGCATGATGAGGGCAATGGGTGCGACGACGGCGAGGACGAAAAGGGCCTGGACAAGGTAGCCATTGCGCCAGCCGAGCGAGTCGACGACGAGGGTCATCGCGAACGGGGCGATCAGACCGCCGAACGAGATGCCGCTGGAGCCGATTGCGAGGGCCCAGCCGCGGCGGCGGACGAACCACTTGTTGATGGTGGTGTTGACGACAAGGGGGCTGAACAGCGTCCAGCCGATGAAGCCGGCGACGAGGTGCAGTGTCCAGAAGAGCCACAGGCTCGACTGTCTGCCCAGACTCCAGAGACAGATGGCCGAAACCAGGGCGCCGGCGAAGACGGGCAGGCGCGGGCCGCGCTGGTCCAGGATGCGGCCGACAACTACGCCTGAGAGAGCGCCGGCGAGGACGGACAGCGATGATCCAAGCGTAAAATGCCAGACCTGCCAGCCCAGTTCCTCGACGACGGGGCGCAGGAAAACGCTTACAGTGGACTGGCTAACGGAGAGAAAAACGAATTGAAGGAGGACCGCGGAGGCAACGATCCACCAACCGTAGAAGAAACGGGGAGTCAACCGACTATCCGGACTACGGCGTGGATCTGTGAGAATCAGCGATGTTCATTACTCGCCGTTTCCTGAGTTTGCCTCAAGCCGGCTGACGAGCGGGTGGCGGCGTTCCTTCAGGGGCAAAGTCGCGCGGGTGCCCGTGAAGTGGGACTCGTAGACTGCGAAGACGCATTCGAGGGAGGTCAGCGCGTTGGCGCCGCCCAGTCGCGGCTGGCGGTCTGCGCGGATGGCGTCGACCATGTCGCGGACGCTCCAGATTGACTGGCGCCGCTGCCAAAGCTGCTCGCCGATTCTGAAGCGTTCGGGGGCGATTGGGACTTTTTGCCATTGGGGCGTATGGCTTGGGAATGAGATGTCGAACGGGCAGTGCCACAGTTCGTCGACGAAGGTGTCGGGATTGGGCCTGATCATCAACTGGCCTTCGGAACCGAGGATGTGGGGTCCCATCATCCAGCCCTGCGTCTGCGGGCGGCGGTAGAGCTCCATGATGCCGGAGGCTCCGTTCTTGCCTTTGATGTGGATCAGCATGGTATCGCCGGCGACGATGCCGTTGTCGCGGCGGTCGGTTGTGCAGAGCTCAGCGCTGGTCATGATGTCGCCGACGTCGACCTCACGGCCTTCGTAGGTGATCTGGGCGTGAATCCACTCGATGCCGTCGAGAAACAGGTCCATTTCGTCGAAGTAGTGAACGCCCATCTCCATGAGCTCAAAGCCTGCAGGACGTCCTTTGCCGATTTCGCGGACGGAGCGGAATTCGCCGATGCGCCCGGCGTCGATCCATGCTTTTGCTTCCTGGAAGGGGGGAGTGAAGGCGAACTGGTGGCTGACGGCGAGGCGGACGTCGGCGTGGCGGCAAGCGGCGACCATTTTGTCGGCGGTCTGCAGGTCGACGGAGAGGGGTTTTTCGCTGAGGACGTTGACGCCATGGCGGGCAGCGGCGACGGCGACGGGTCCGTGCAGGGGAGCGTGGGTGCAGACGCTGACGAGGTCGAGTTCCTCCTGCCGGAACATTTCTTCGTAGTCGGAGTAGCGTGCGGAGACATCGTGTTCATCGGCGCGGGTGTTGAGGGCGTCGGGGTTGATGTCGCAGAGGGCGCCGAGGGTGACGCCTTCGAGGTTGGCGTAGGCTGTGGCGTGGGCACGGCTGATGCCGCCGCAGCCGACGATGCCGGCTCGCAGTGTCATTTTGTTAGGTCCTTTCGGGGGGTGTAATCAGAGGTTGACACATTATGTCAACAGTCACCGTGGTATGGTTTGCGCAATTATAGCACGGGCATTCCCGCTTGAACACAGCGAAAGAAGCTCATTGACAGAACATATTGTATGTACTATATTGTATATCATCGAAGAATCGTTCTCTTCACCCTCAGCCAAGACCTATCAGGCCCCGCACTGCTATTTTCGCGGAGATTGCCATGCAGACGGTCGACTTCGCCCGCTCCTTTCTCACGTTTCGAAACGACTATCAGAAGAGGCCGGCCCCCACGGCTTCGCACCCGCCTCCCTCCTCACTGAATAACGCCCGCATTCTGCTTGAATGTGTTTGCGAAATCGTTGACAAGGAAACGGGCGCGGGGCAGACCTTCGCGGCCGGTGCAAGCTGCAAGACCGAGCGGGTCGGTGTAGAGCGGGACATATGGCTCCATCCCAACGCCGACTTCCTTCCCATTTTCTCCCAAGACCGTTTTCTGATAGTCAAGACCTACGACGTTGCCAACAAGGGCGTGCCCTTCTACCCACCTTCGCGCGGCATGCAGCCGGAGCGACAGGTGGGCAACGTGGCCGACGCCTTCGACGGATTGCGGCTGGACATCCGTCGGGTGGAGGGAGAGCTATTGGAAACGGCCGCCGCCATCGTTGAGGCAACTCTGGACTCAAGGGGATCTCCGCTTGTTGGGCGCACGGTTATCGAAGAAGAAAGGTATACAGCCACACTTGAGTTCCCTATTAAGACGATGAACGCCAGTGAGCGGGATTTTATCTACCAGACCGACACCGGGCCGGTCATCATGCCCGATTTCTCACGTGATCCTGTCGACCTGATCGTCGGGTTGGAGCTGGCATTCATCGCATTCAACAGCCCCGACTGGGCAGAGTTTGTCGTGCGCGTGCCGACGCAGGTGGGGGACGGTATCGAGGTGAATCACTATTCCAAGTTCGTGCGCTATGACACTCAGAATCAAGTGGTTCGCGTGTCCTGAACGGCGCACATACAGAAAAGGAGGCATTGAAGACGGATAGCTGAAGGCGCGTGCTCTTGATGTATTGTGCAGGCCCAATGTTCCTGGATGTTGCACACAGACGACACTCTCCGATATGCCCGGATTGAAGGGGTCTTGCCCCATAGTCAGCCCAAAGGAGAACATGAAATGACCAGGATTTCAAGACGTACTTTTCTCAGCGGATTAGCCGCAGGCGCGGCCGGCGTTGCTGTTGCCGCTTGCGTCCCGCAGCCTGTCATGCAGGACACTGCTTCCGAAGCGGACGAGCAGACCTTGCATCTGGCGATGACCGGTTCCGGCGCCGCCCGGCATTTTGGACCCATGGATGTCGGGTTTGGGGTCATAATGGGAGCGCTTCAGTACGCC
>DAOUHY010000281.1:0-2273 GCA_034428435.1 Caldilineaceae bacterium
TTGCCGCCGGTTTAGTGCTCGGCTACCTCCTCGAAAGAGGCGATTTCTGCTTCCACAGCACCCTGCGTGGCCTGATCCGGCGGCCGCCGCAACTGGACCTGCTCCGCGCCTATCTGCTGACCCTGCTCATCGCCATCCCCCTGGTGCAGGGCATGATCGCACTCGGCTGGATCACGCCCTGGATCGCCCCCTGGGCCTGGCAGGCGAACCTCGCCGGCGGCCTCATCTTCGGCGCCGGCATGGTCATCGCCGCAACCTGCGTGACCGGCATCTTCTATAAACTCGGCCACGGCATGCTCGGCACACTTGTCGGCCTGGCCACCTGGTTAATCGGTGACCTGCTTGCCTGGCGCGGGCCGCTCAACCCTTTGCGGATCGCGCTCAATGAAAATCCAGTGGTAACCGATGGCAATACGACAACTTTTTTGAATCTCCTCGGCTCCCAATTGGGAGTCGTCCTGCTCGTCCTGCTTCTGGCCGCCGTAGCCCTCTTCCTCTGGCGCAGTCCCCGTCCCCAGCAAGGAGACTACTGGTCGTGGCTGCCCCTTGGCATAGCCGTCGGGCTCTTCACCAGCTTGGCCTGGCTCCTCGCCCGTGCCGGCGGCGCCAACTATACCTTCGGCACCTCACGCGTTCCCACCGCACTCTACGAACTGCTGCTGGGCGGCAGCCAATCCGGAAACCTCTGGATTCCCGTTGCACTGATAGCCCTGCTGCCCGGCGCCTTCATCGCCGCCCGCCGCGCCGGCACCTTCTGGGCCAGGGGAGAAACGCCCGCCCGCTACACACAATTGGCCGCCGGCGGTCTCCTCATGGGCATAGGCGCAGGCATCTCCGGCGGCTGCAACCTTGGCCACTCCCTCGTCGGCGTCCCCCTCCTGAGCCTGGGCAGTATTACCACCACCCTGGCGATGCTGCTGGGCGTATTTCTGACCGACCGCGCCGCAGGCCTGCTGCGCCACCTGCAGCCACACCTGAATCGCACCGCCCCCGGCACTTCAACACCGGGCTGAATATCGCGTAACGAACACTGAAATAGCACAGGAGTATCGAAATGGGTCAGGAACAAAACACTGCTCGACAGGCCACCGCCATTCTACGTATTACGTTAGGGGTGATTCTGATTGTCACCTGGTTTAAGAATCTGCAGGACGGAATATACACAGCCGATGGCATCGTCGGTCTCTTTAACTATCTCTTCAACGACAACGGCGGCGGCCCGGCCTTCTATAGGGCCATAATAAACGGCACAATTCTCCAGGTGCCCGGGCTCTTTGCAGTCTTTCAGTTGGTCGGGGAGTTGCTCATGGGCCTCGGGCTGCTGGTCGGACTCCTCACCCCTCTTGCCGCCATCGGCGCCGCCCTCTTCTTCTTCAACCTGTTTCTTGCCTACCTCGGCGGCAGCGAGTGGATCTGGACCTACGTGCTGCTCACCGTATCCGCGCTCGTCGTGGCCCTGGCCCAGTCCGGCCGCGCCTGGGGACTGGACAGCCTGCTCCTTCAGCGGCTGGGAGAACCCCCGCGCGGACCTATCTGGTAACACTGTCGGAACTTTTCGTGCGGTCTGCCCATGCGGAAGTCGCGCTCAGGGCACAATGCTGTATTCATAGAAGACGCCACGTACGCCTGCTGCCGGCTCCACCCCCTGGGAGAGACCGGACCTGGCAGCAGGAACCAGAAAACTGAAGGCTGATCTCTTCGTATGACGGTACTGAAGCTCATCTACATCATCGCCGCATCGCTTCTTGCCGTCTACGGCCTGCAGGCGCTCTTCCTCACTCTCATCGCCCGGCGAACCCTGTTCGACACCGGTCCGCCGCCCCCCTCCGACATTGGGGAACACCCCTTCGTAACCATCCAGCTCCCCGTCTTCAACGAACGTCACGTCGTCCGTCGCCTCATCGACGCCGTCGCCGCCTTCGACTGGCCCGCAGACCGGCTCCAGATTCAAATCCTCGACGACTCCACCGACGATACCAGCCAGATCATCGCCAACAGCGTCGCCTTCCACCGCCGCAACGGCATCGACATCACTCAAATCCACCGGACCGTCCGTACAGGCTACAAGGCCGGCGCCCTCCGCGAGGGGCTTGCCCACGCCCGCGGCGAATTCATCGCCATCTTTGACGCCGACTTCGTGCCGCCGCCCGACTTTCTGCAGCGTACAATCTCCCCCTTTGATAATCCAGAGGTCGGCTGCGTTCAGGCCCGCTGGGGCCATCTCAACGCCGGTGTCTCCCGCCTGACTCTGGCCCAGTCCCTCGGCATCGACG
>DAOUHY010000282.1:0-3886 GCA_034428435.1 Caldilineaceae bacterium
CATCACCGAAATGCACCGCGTCGCCTCCATGGCCAACGCCTTCGGCATCCTCTTCAACCCCCACGTCTGGGGCTCCCCCGTCATGATCGCCGCCAGCCTCCACGTCGCCTCCGCCGTGCCCGAATGTCCTCCAGCCCGCACCCCCCGCCCCTACCAGCAGGAGCCCGTCATGGAGTTCGACCGCCCCCCCAGCCCCATCCGTCAGGGCATCGCCGAACCCTTCGACCAGTCCGGCGGCTTCCTCGAAGTCCCCTCCGGACCCGGCCTCGGCGTCGACATAGACGAAACCGCCGTCCGCCAGCTCAGCGTCGACACGCAGGAGACCGCGAAATGACCCCCGTGGCCGGTTTCCAACTGAAGTCGAAGTCACCGGCCTCCACCAACTGATCTTGTACACTGTCGTTCATACACTGCCCAAAGGATCCCGTCCCCATGCCTCCCATCGCCCTCCAACTCTACTCCGTTCGCCATGAATTCGCCGCCGACATGCCCGGCACCCTCGCAGCCGTCGCCAAAATGGGCTACGCCGGCGTCGAGTTCGCCGGCCCGCCCCAGCACGCCGCCTCCGCCCTCAAAGCCGAAATCGACGAACTCGGTCTCGCCTGCGCCGGCTGGCACGTCCCCTTCGACCTCGTTCAGGACGACGCCCTGCCCGAGACCATCGCCTTCCACCACGCCCTCGGCAACGACAAACTCATCATCCCCGGCATCCCCGAAGAGCTGCGTCGCAGCCGCGACGACTGGCTCAAGCTGGCCGCCTTCACCAACCGCCTCGCCGATCGCCTCGCCGCCGAAGGCATGAGTACCGGCTACCACAACCACTTCCACGAGTTCCTGCCTCTCGACGGCGAAACACCCTGGGATACCTTCTTCGGCAACACCGGCCCGTCCGTCATCATGCAGTTCGACACTGGCAACGCCGTCTACGGCGGCGCCGACCCCGTCAGCGTCATCCGCAGCTACCCCGGCCGTGCCGTCACCGTCCACCTCAAACCCTTCACCAAAAGCCTGCAAGAAGGCCCCGGCCACGACTACCCCAATCCCGCCTTCGACCCCGTCATCGGCGAGGACGACACCGACTGGGCCGTCTTCTTCGAGGCCTGCGAGTCCGTTGGCGGCACCGAATGGTACATCGTCGAATACGAGAGCGAAGCCTATCCCCCTCTCGAAGCAGTCGAACGTTGCCTGAACGCGCTGCGCGGTATGGGAAAATAACCTGACAACCTGAATGACCGCTAATACAACCACCCAGGCTCCCGTCGGCTATTCCGACCTGCTCCGCAACAACCGTAACTTCCGCTACCTCTGGTTCGGCCAGATCGTCAGCCTCCTCGGCGACTGGTTCAACCTCGTCGCCTCCGCCGCGCTCGTCGGCATGCTCACCCAGTCCGGTCTCGCCGTCGGCTCTCTCTTCGTCGTGCGCATGCTCGCGCCCTTCCTCATCAGCCCCGTCGCCGGCGTCGCCGCCGACCGCTACAACCGCAAACACATTCTCATCGCCACCGACGTCGTCCGCGCCGCTGTCGTCCTCGCCTTCCTGCTCGTACGCGATGCCGGCGACGTCTGGCTCCTCTACGCCCTGACTGCCGCCCAGTTCTGCGTGAGCGGATTCTTCTATCCCGCCCGTAATTCCATCCTGCCCGAGCTGGCAAGAGAGGGAGAGCTGGGCGCGATGAACGCCATCAGCTCCGCCACCTGGTCCACCATGCTCGCCCTCGGCGCCGCCCTCGGCGGGCTCGTGGCCGGCGCCTGGGGCGTCTATCCCGCCTTCCTGCTCGACACCCTTACCTTCCTGCTCTCTGCCCTGCTCCTCATGCAGATCCGGATGCCCGCCGCCCCCGCAACCCAGTCAATGGACAAGACCATCGCTGCCGGCCTGCGCCAGTACATCGACGGCCTCAAATACCTCTACCAACATCCCAACATCCTCTTTATCGCCTCCCAGAAAGCGCTCAACTCCCTCTGCCTTACCGCCGGCTCTCAGGTCGTCATGGTCGCCATCTCCCAGCGGGTCTTTACCGTCGGCCAGGGCGGCGGTATCAGCATGGGGCTCATGTTTGGCCTCGTCGGCGTCGGCACCGGTATCGGCCCCATCCTCGCCCGCAAGTTGACAGGCGACGACGGCCCCACGCTGAGAAAAGCCATGATTGTCGGCTTCCTCCTCAGCGTCCTCGGGTCGGCGGCCACCGCACCCCTCCTGAATCTCCCGTTTGTGCTCCTGGCGACAATCATACGCGGTGTCGGCGGCGGCATCGTCTGGGTCTTCTCCACCCAGCTTCTTCTCCAAAATGTCGACCGAACCGTGCATGGCAGAGTCTTCGCCACCGAATTCATGTTCTTCTACCTCGCCAGCGCACTCGCATCCAGCGTCGTCGGCACCGCCCTTGACACCAGCCTCAGCATCTCCGCCATCATCTGGTCGATGACAGCCCTGACCCTCATCCCAATGACCCTCTGGACCCTATCCGTCGTCCGCGCAAACCAAAAACCAACCACCCCCTAACCCACAACCACTCCGCGACCCCGGCCAAGTCAACCCTCTCTCCGCTTCACACCTATCGCCCATCAATTGCCGTTTTCACTGACCACTGACCACTGACTACTGACCACTGACCACTGCAGTTGTGCGGTCGGGCCTATTCGGCCCTCCCTTGTGCGGGGGCTCCGCCCCCGCAACGCCCCCTCTCCTACAACCTCGCGCCGCAGCGAGTGTGTGGTAATATGACCTTGACGACCCGCGGCGACCGGGCTTCCCCCCATCCCACCTCCTGCCTGGTTCCGACCATGTGCCGGCGCCGGCAAGGTGCCCCTCAACCGAGCCCGACCTGCACCACAATGACCATCAAAAGCCCGCCACAGAAACCGTGACAGTACATTCCGCCCAGGCTGACCGCACACACCAGGGACCGTTCACATTTCAACCAACAATCCCCCCGTAGGGGCACCCCTTGTGGGTGCCCCTCTTGCGGGCCCTTCGTGGACAAAGGAGTTGCCGTTGCAGTTCTTCGCGCCTCTTCGCGTCCCTTCGCGGATAAAGGCGTTGAAGTTGCCGTTCTCTCTTTCCTCTCTTCTCACTCCTCTCTCCTCGCAGTTAGCCCTTCTTGCTGAAATCCGAGCGGCCTTCCCAAATTGTCAAGCGAACCTGAACACAGATCATGGCTTAGCAATTACCAAAGCAGGATGAAGTTGCGGCTCCCTGTCGGAATCTGGTACTGTATGTTGATCTGTACACGCCAATGTAGATCCCGTCTGATACCAGGACTTCCCAAGCGGGCTACGCAATACGCATTACGCATTACGCAAAAACCCGGCTTTCAAATTGAACGCACATTAAGCCGAATCCCCCCTGCCACCGAAACTACCTTCAATGACCGCCAATACCACCACCGAAACCGCCGTCAGCTACTCCGACCTCCTCCGCAACAACCGCAACTTCCGCTATCTCTGGTTCGGCCAGATCGTCAGCCTCCTCGGCGACTGGTTCAACCTCGTCGCCTCCGCCGCACTCGTCGGCATGCTCACCCAATCCGGTCTCGCCGTCGGCTCCCTCTTCGTCGTGCGCATGCTTGCCCCCTTCCTCGTCAGCCCCATCGCCGGCGTCGTCGCCGACCGCTACAACCGCAAACACGTCCTCATCGCCGCCGACCTCATCCGCGCCGCCGTTGTCCTCGCCTTCCTGCTCGTCCGCAACCCCGGCGACGTCTGGCTCCTCTACACCCTGACTGCCGTGCAAATGGCCATGAGCGGATTCTTCGATCCCGCCCATACCGCCATCCTGCCCGACATCTCCAACCCCCGCGAGCTCGGCGCCGTCAACGCCCTCAGCTCCGCCACCTGGTCCGTCATGCTCGCCCTCGGCGCCGCCCTCGGCGGCCTCTTCTCCGGC
>DAOUHY010000283.1:0-5647 GCA_034428435.1 Caldilineaceae bacterium
CATCGACGGCGGCCGCACCTTCGGCGTCAACGCCTACAAACTGCACACCTACAAAGGCGGCAAAGCCGACATCCCCCTCCTCACCGACGTGCGCAAAGCCGTCGGCGATGACTACGACCTGCTCAACGATCCCGTCTGCTCATACAACCTGCGTGAAGCCATCGAAGTCGGCAGAGCCATGGAAGAGCTCGACTACATCTGGCTCGAAGAGCCCATGCACGAACAGAAAATGAACCAGTATCAGGAGCTCTGCAGCACCCTCGTCATCCCCATCATGGCCACCGAGCGCCTCATGCACGACATGGACCTCACCGCCCAGTGGCTCATCCAGGGCGCCACCGACCGCCTGCGCGCCCGCGCCACCTTCGGCCTCACCCAGGTCCTCAAACTGGCCCACTTCGCAGAGCTCCACGGCGCCAACATCGAAATGAACGGCCCCGGCGGCCTCTACGGCCTCGTACACGCCCATGCCGGCTGCTGCATCGACAACACCGACTTCTACGAGCTTCTCGGCCCGGCCGACCCAAAGCGTCTGCGTTCCGAAGGCGAAGAGTGGGGCCTCCTCAACGCCCCCCTTATCGAAGACGGCCACATCGCACCCCCCGACGGCCCCGGCTGGGGCGCAATCTGGGACGAAGACCGCATCCGCTCGCTCACCATCGCCACCGACTGATCGATGCCAACGCCGGGAACAAAAGAAGGTTCTCTGCGAGAGCAATAACCTGACTGCTAGGGCTCGTTGACGATTGCCTGAACCGGGATTTTCAGGGGCAAAACCTGGTTCTTCCGCAAAGGACCCCAAGACAAACCGTATGTCGTTCTGGATTACCCACCGCCAGCCTGGACTCCGAAGCTTGTGTCGAAAACTATAAACTGCACCCCAGTGAAACACAGAGGACGTCTACTAACCGGGAAGTCCGCATGCATTCTGGTTCTGGTCGCCATTCTTGCGGCGCTGGCTCCCCGTTCCCTCCACTCAATAACAGTATCGCATGCAAAAACCAAGACCTTGGTCGTCTCGGATACGCTGACTCTGACCGAGGATGCCTTTGGAGCGAACTTAGGTGAGCTCAGCTGGACATCGGCCTCCGGAGCTGTCGGGTACGAACTCTGGTTATCACTGGACAATGATGCTAAAGGTTTGCAACGCTTTGAAGATGATGACCTGACAGGTACGTCCTACGCGCGCGACGGATGTATGTTCGACGTTATCTGCCACTATGCTCTCCGCGCAATCGACCCCAAAGAGGGAAAAAGCCGGTGGCCGCAAACGGCGCATCAGGTATCCTCGACACTGCCCGGACCACTTGCGTTGACCGTGGCCGAAGGCGAAACCCGGAAGTCAAGCTCCGCCGAGGAGAGCGCCGCGTTGGTCGCCCTTTACAGGACAACCGACGGCGCCAACTGGAAGCACAGCGACAACTGGCTGACCGAACTGCCGATCTCAACTTGGTACGGCGTCTCTACGGACGCAAACGGCCGCGTGACTGTATTGAACCTGTCAAATAACGGGCTGCATGGACCACTCCCGGATCTGAGCGCTCTCACCAACCTGGAGTGGCTGTCCTTCAGCAACAACCGGCTCACTGGGCCGATTCCGGATCTGAGCGCTCTCACCGGACTGTATAGTCTCGACCTCAGCACGAACAGGCTGAGCGGGCCGGTCCCGGATCTGAGCGCTCTCACCAACCTGGAGTGGCTGTTCCTCAACAACAACCGGCTGACTGGGCCGATTCCGGATCTGAGCGCTCTCACCGGACTGTATAGTCTCGACCTCAGCACGAACAAGCTGAGCGGGCTGGTCCCCGATCTGAGCGCCCTCACCGACCTGAATGCCCTGTCACTCCATACCAACCAGCTGGTCGGGGCAATTCCGGATCTGAGTGCCCTCACCAACCTGGAGTGGATGGCCCTCAGCCACAACCGGCTGACTGGGCCTGTCCCGGATCTGAACGCCCTCACTAAATTGACAACTTTGGACCTCTGGGGCAATCAATTGTGTCTGCCCGAAAAGCTGAGCTTTCCCGGTTCAAATGCTGTTGTGACCGCCCACCTGAAGAGCCTTGATCTGCCGTCCTGCACATCCGCAGCGATCGAGGAGAGGGCCGCGTTGGTCGCGCTTTACGAGACAACGGACGGCGCCAACTGGAAGCGCAGCGACAACTGGCTGACCGAACTGCCGGTCTCCACCTGGTACGGCGTCACTACTGACGCCAGCGGCCGCGTGACTGAACTGATCCTTTCACGTAATGGGTTGCGTGGGCCAATTCCTGATTTGAGTGCCCTTACTTCCCTGACTAAGCTTTACCTCGCCTCAAACCAGTTGAAAGGACGAATCCCACCGATGGACGCCCTCACCAGCCTGGAGTGGCTGTCCCTCAGCCAAAACCAGCTGACCGGGCCAATCCCGGACCTGAGCTCTCTCACCCAACTGACAATGCTGAATCTCAGCCACAACCGGCTAACTGGGCCAATCCCGGACCTGACCTCTCTCACCACCCTTGAGAAACTGTCCCTCAGTCACAATGAGCTGACCGGACGAATCCCGGATCTGAGCTTTCTCACTAAACTGACAAGGCTGGACCTCCGTAACAACGAGCTGACCGGGCCAATCCTCGACCTGAGACTCCTTACCAGACTGAACGCGCTGTACCTCAGTGAAAACCAGCTGACCGGGCCAGCCCCGGATCTGAGCGCTTTCTCCAACCTGACGGTCATGCGTCTCACAGATAATCAGTTATGTCTATTCCCAGGCTTCGCCCCCTCCGGTCCAAATGCCGAGGGGGCCTTTCACCTGAAGAAGCTCAATCTGGCGACTTGCACGGACGCCGAACTTTCGGCTACGCCCCCCGCACCGTCTAACTTGACTCCGAACATCGGCGTCGGCCAGGTCACGCTCACATGGGATAGGGTAGAGAATGCTGCCTCCTACGAGCTGCGAGCGTGGGACAGCCTCCACCGCCTATGGGGCCCCATTGGCGGTGTCCTGACCGGCACGTCGTTCACGCACTCTGTACTGATGGACGGCAGAAACTATTACTATCAGGTCCGGTCCCGGGACGCCGATGGCGTGCGCAGCGCGTGGTCCGCGCGTGTGTATGCGGCCGTTGTCCCGCCGCTCTTTCCACCTCCACCTGAGTCCCTACGCCTTGACATGTTCTATCAGAAATACTTCGACGCTGGCGGCGTGGTCGTGGTCGCCCCAAGTGAGGTGTCTGACAAGAAAATGGTCCAGGCCCAGGAGATCCTTACCGGTCTGCTCCCCCATTTGCCGGGCCTGCTCGAAACATTGGTCGCCAACCGTGCCCGGGTCGCCATATTTGAGTATAAAGAGGGGGTCGGGGGCGTCATTCAATTACCGGAATTCAGGCATCTCTCGCAAGATCCGACAGGAATGGCCTTGAGAAGCCCTACAGGTTGGGTGGCAGCTGTACCGGAAAGCGACTATTATTGTGGGTTATTCGTCCACGAGTTTGCACACCTGGTACACTTCGCAATCGAGGGACAACTCAATAGCGGCGAGTACATTTCGCGGTTCATTGACGCCTACAATGCTGCAATGAACGCAGGTCTGTGGCAGGGCGCGTACGCCAGCACAAATTTCGAGGAGTACTTCGCCGAAACGGTTACGTTCTGGCTTTGGGGTTCGCTGCCGGAATCGTTGGCGTCGTACAATTCTGAGTTGGAAGACTACGATCCGGAAGCCGCCAAGCTGGTTAATGAACTGTTCGGCGAAGCGACCGTTCCGTGGTACTGTAAGCCCTGACCGTCCACGCTTAAAGGACTCCTCACGGGCCGGATCGGCAGCCCCCTTCCGGGATCTCAGTTGCTTCGCCCCTTTGTCCTGGATCACTCATCCGATCTGCGTTCCCGGCACCTGCAGTCGCCGCAGTCCACTAAAAACTAAAAACTACCCACTAAAAACTGCCCTTCCCATGAAAATCACCGACATCAAACGCCACACCCTCCAACACCCGACCCTCACCCAGCCCACCTACCGCCTCAAACAGGTCCCCGGCCTGCGCCGCATCCAGTACACCCATACCCCCCTCTCCGCCGCCACTACCGCGCAGATGCAGATCCTCGACGTCGAGACCGACGAAGGCATCACCGGCCGCATCGCCCCCGTCTCCATCACCAACCACCAACTCGACATCCTCAGGACCCACGCCATCGGCGAAAACCCCTTCGCCCGCGAACGCCTCTTCCAGATGCTCCACAAGGGCACGCGCTGGGTCTACCAGGATCCCGGCTGGTTCGGCGAATTCGACAACTGCCTCTGGGACGTCGCCGGCAAAGCCGCCGATCTCCCCGTCCACGCCCTCATCGGCCGCGTGCGCGACCGCCTCCCCGTCTACCTCACCGACCACGAGCTGACTCCGCAGGGCTACCTCGATCACATCGAGGCCGGCCGCACCTTCGGCGTCAACGCCTACAAACTGCACACCTACAGGGGCGGCAAAGCCGACATCCCCCTGCTGACCGGTATTCGTAAAGAGGTGGGCGACGACTTCGACCTGCTCAACGATCCCGTCTGCTCATACAACCTGCGCGAAGCCATCGAAGTGGGGAGAGCAATGGAGGAGTTGGACTACGTCTGGCTCGAAGAGCCAATGCACGAACAGAAGATGAACCAGTACCAGGAGCTCTGCCGCACGCTAACCATCCCCGTCATGGCCACCGAACGCCTCTGCCACGACATGGACCTCTCAGCCCAGTGGCTCATCCAGGGCGCCACCGACCGCCTCCGCGCACGCACCAACCACGGTCTCACCCAGGTCCTCAAACTGGCCCGTTTCGCCGAACTCCACGGCACAAACGTCGAGCTCCACGGCCCCGGCAGCCTCTACGGGCTTGGACATGCCCACGCCGGCTGCTGCATCGACAACACCGACTTTTTCGAATTCTTTGGCGGATCCGGCCCCCGCGACCTGCGCACCGAAGGCGAAGAATGGGGCCTCCTCAACGCCCCCCTCATCGAAGACGGCCGCATCGCGCCCCCCGACGGCCCCGGCTGGGGCGCCGTCTGGGACGAAGACCGCGTCCGCTCACTCACCGTGGCTACCGATTGAGCGAACGCTGGCGCAATGACACTGCAACCAACTACCCACTCAAATGCGGCAGCACCGTCGCCGCAAACAAATAAGATCCCTCAAGCCGCGGCGCATCCGCAATATTGACCGTAATCCGCTGCGCCCCCTGTTCCACAATCCGCAGCAGCGCATCCGTCACCTGTGCCGGCGTACCCTCAATCGTGCCCTCGCTCGAAGGCCGCACGTCAGGGTCCTCCCGCAGCCGTCGCAGCTCACTCTCATTCTCAGCGATCAGCACACTGACGTGCATCATCTGCAGTATTTCGTCGTACTCCCGCCCCACCGCGCGACAATGCTCCTTCAGCACCGACTGCTTGTGCGCATACGTCTCCACATCCGAGTACACCCAGTTCCACCAGTCCGCATGCTCCGCCACCACCCGCAGCAGGTACCTCTCCCCGCCGCCGCCAACCATGACCGGCGGCACAATTTCCGGCTTCGGCTCGCAATACGCGTTCTCCAGCTGGTAATGCTTGCCCGCGAAGTTCACCGGCGTATCCGTCCACATCAGCCGCATTATCTGGATCGCCTCCGCCAGCTGCTCGATGCGCACC
>DAOUHY010000284.1:0-4187 GCA_034428435.1 Caldilineaceae bacterium
GCCGAAAAAGGCCATCGCATAGACGGACAGCGCCAGCAGAATCAAAGCCGGAATCCAGTATACAATGCGCTTCAGGATGTATTGACCCATTGCTCTTCCCTCGCCCTCGGAGTCGGCAACCCAGGTCCGGAATTCGAAACCCTTCTCAGACCAGCTGCGCGCCAGATGTGAAGAAGCGCGCCTCTGAAAAACAACGCGAGCAAAGGCGCCAAAACCATCTTGACGCCTTTGCCGGCCTATCGCCGCAACCTGCGCGACGGTAATCTGCTACTCATCATGCACGATATCAATCGTCCACGTCTCCAGGAACTGCGCATCGGCGTTGCGCCGCGTCCCCTTCACCCATGGCATCACGTTGCCCTTGGCCGAGCCGCCGCAGCCAGTGCCGATCGGAATCACCATCCACTGGTCGTGGTACAGGCGCTGGGCCTGCTGCGCCAGCGCAATGCGGTCCGGATCATTGGCCCCTTTTGTGACCGCCTCTTCGATCAGCGCGTCCACCTCAGGATCGTGATACCCGCCCATGATATTGCGCGCCAGGTTGGACGAAGAGTGCAGCGAACCGAGCAGCATCAGCGCCGCATCGGGAACGCGCACACCCGCGCCGTCACGGAACAGAGCCGGCGCGCCCGGGCCTTCCCAGCTGTCAAACTGCGGGCTCATCTCGATCGCCTCGATGCCAAACAACTGCCGCCACTGCTCGGCCATATACTGCGCCAGCACCTCCGTGCCGGGGCTGCTGACGCCGGCCATGATCATCTTCGGCACATCGGAGACATCAGCATAGGCGGATGCGGCCATCGCCTCTTTGGCAGCATCGGGGTCGTAGGGATGCGGGACAAAGTCCGGATCCTGTCCCGGCAGCGCCCGCAAAGGCTCGCCTGTCGGAACCCAGCCGCGGCCGTCAGGGCTGGAAAGGTTGAAGATCTGCTCCCTGTCCACCGCCAGGATCAACGCCTTGCGGAAGTTGATGTCGCTGGTCGGCTCGATCGTCGGGTTCAGGAAGAATCCCCCAATGCCTGGCGCCCGCCCGCATTCGAAGAAGTCCTCTCCCAGCAGCGCCTGTGACGTGGCATCATTGGGCGGCCAACCTTGGTCCAGCTCGCCATTGGCCAGCATCGTCGTAACGATCGTCGTATCCTCAATCGACGTAACCGTTAACCGGTCCAGCTTCGGCTCCGCAACCCAGAAGTTGGGATTCTTGACAAAGGAAACAACGCCTCTGTTCAAGTCCATCGTATCCGGCATGAGAGGTCCGCTCGTCACAGGGTTGTTCTTCGGGTGCCACCATTCCGCTACCTCGAACCCGTCTTCGCCAATGGCCACTGAAGCCTTGACCGGGCCTATCAAGTTGGTCGCAATCTTCTTGTGAAACAGCGGGTCGGAACCCTCAAGCGTTACCTGCACGGTGCTGTCGTCCAGTGCGACCACACCGGGCATCGTCATCGCCTCGCCGTTGAACACATCCTCAAAACCAACTACGCCCGTGAGGAACAGAGTAACGCGCTGGTGAGTGGTCGCGGGATGGGCGATCAGGTTCCACGTCGCCACAACATCCTGTGCCGTGATCGCACTGCCATCCGAATAGACCGCATCCGGATCGATCTTGAACGTCCACTGCGTCATGTCTTCGTTGGGCGTCCACTCGTTGAAGACATAAGGATGCAGTTCGCCATGCTCGTCAATATACATCGGCCCGGCATTCCAGAACGCCAGGTAATGCATGTTCCAGCCGCCGCCCCGCAGCGGCGACCAGTCCTGCGCGAAGAACGGAATCGTCGCGCGGAAGTGCTTCTCTTCCATCATTTCGTCACCGCTGTCAGCGGCCATCTCTCCCGAATCGGCCGCGGGCGCCGCTGCCGGCGCTGCACAGGCCGAGACGGCGAGGACCATCGCCATCAGCGCCATCAGAACGATCCACATCTTGGGGATCTTGCGTTTCGACTTCATCTACGTCTCCTCCTTGAAAGTGCTGATTTATGAGAAATAGGTAGGATTGAATTCGTATTCGACTAAACTGGTTTAAACTGGTTCACTGAAGTATATGTGAACAATGGCCCAGTGCACAGAGGGGGCCGAGTTCTCAGTTCAAAAGTAGCGAATCAGTCAGGGACGAATTGTTCAGCGATGTGATTGGGCGGCACTATAGCACCACAATCGCCCCATGTCAAAACATTGAGATTCGCCGGTGCAGTCCAAATTAGGGGCGAACTTTCGCATACCTCGTGTAGCTGCGGAGCCACAGCCGTTCCACGAGCAACTCTGAGGCAAGGATAGCGCCGTCTCTGACCACTGACCACTAACCACTAACCACTGCAGTTGGGCGGTCGGGCCTATTCGGCCCTCCCTTGTGCGGGGGCGGAGCCCCCGCAACGCCCCCTCTCCTACAACATGCCTCGCCGACCTGGTGTCTCGATTCGTAACAGGTGCCATGTCGAAGGAGCTCAGCCAGACCACCTCCCGCCCGTCCCTTCAGACCCCCGTAGGTGCCGGCCATGTGCCTGCCCTCGCACCTGCCCCGACTGACGGACTCCACCGTACGACCGGTCCCAGCGCCTGCACTGCGTCTCGCCCAAAGACGGTAGACAACGCCAGCCACCGCTGGCACTGATTCCCCGCCAGACTCTTCCCACCCAAATCTGGGATGTACCCATTTCAACAATGTGAGCGATACCCTGGATCGCTCAACATTGCCCTCCCAATCGAGCAACATCGATTCCTTGTCGCGAGCGAAGTAGAATACCCCTGTGGCGGGCCAGTCGCCTTTCCCTTGTGGAGGCATTTGTCGGTGTGCATTGCGCGCCAAACTGGTGTAGGATACCCCTATTCGTTCCACCATGACTCCATTGGGTGCAGAAACGCCGCTGTTCCAACCACAAACAAACGCAGAGTAAACAACACTATGCGCATCACCGACAGCGGTACTCTCAGCCGCGGCCAGCCCGGCACATCCCGCGCTATCCTCACCTTTCCCACCGTCATCTCCCTCGACAGTGGTACCCTCTTGGCCACCTACCGCACCGGCACAACCAAAGATTCCGACGACGAAACCGTCGAATTCGTCCGCTCGACCGACGGCGGCCGCACCTGGAGCGAACCCTGGAAGCCGGTCGAAAACCCCACACTGGATGGCCTCTACGGCTCGCTGCGCGTCATCTATATGACCGAACTCTCTCCCGGCCATCTGCTGGGCGCCTCCATGTGGATCGACCGCACCACCTGGCCCGGCGGTGGCCTCTTCAACGAGGAGACCGAAGGCTGCCTGCCCATGCAGGTACTCCTCGCCGACTCGAATGACGACGGCCAGACCTGGTCTCCGTGGCGGCTCGTCCCCATGGCGGACGAGATCGGACCCCCCAGCCTCACCGCGCCCGTCCTCATGCTGGCCGACGGCTCCCTGGGATTGAGCATCGAGACCAACAAGCACTACGAAGACGCCTCGCCCTGGATGCAGAAGGTCGTCTTCATGCACTGCCATGATCATCAGACGACCTCCTCGAGCTCAGGCCAGGAAGGTAAGCTGGCTGTAGACCCGAGCTGGGAAAAACCGGTCGTTGCCGGGGAGGACCCCAGCGGCCGCATCTTCAGCTGGGATCTGCGCGTCGGCGTCGCCCCCGACGGACGCGTCGCCACCTTCTCCTGGACCTACGACACAGTAACCGCCCGCTACCTGAACATCCACCGTCGCATCAGCGCCGACAGCGGCCGTACCTGGACCGACGCCGAAGACCTCGGTTTCGCCGACCAGGCCGCTCGCCCCGCCATGCTCGCCGACGGCCGCGTCCTCCTGCCCTATGTGGACAGGTTCGGCAGTCGCTCGATCCGCGCCCGTCTAGCCCCCGCCATCGACGCCCCTTTTGATCCGTCAACCGAGGTCGTCATCTACAGCCAGGCACAAGACCCCGGCGATCAGACCGCTAGCACCAGCGAACTGCTCAGCGAAATGAGTCTTTGGACCTTCGGCCTGCCCTATTCTGAGACCCTGGCCGACGGGACAGCTCTGGTCGTCTACTACGCGGGAACAGACGAAGCTATGGACATACACTGGGCCAGAATCGATCCCGGCCCAGCCTGACCCAGCCGGCTACCAAACCAGCGTCGTATCCGGCGGCGCAAAACATGCTGTCACACAAAGGAATCGACATGCGCAAGAGCAAGATGCTTCAGAAGTTCCGCAATGACGGCTT
>DAOUHY010000285.1:0-4073 GCA_034428435.1 Caldilineaceae bacterium
CAAATCGATATCGCGCTCTATGATACCCAGTTAAGCTGGCTGGCCAACGTCGCCGCCGGCTATCTCCTGTCCGGCGAACCGCCCCGCCGCTACGGCAACGCCCATGGCACCGTCGTGCCCTATCAGACCTTCGCCACCGCCGACGGCCGTCTCATGCTGGCGGTGGGCAACGACGGGCAGTTCGCTTCACTTGCAGAGGTCGTAGGGGAACACGCTTGGGCAGACGACAAACGCTTTGCCTCAAATCCGGCCCGGGTGCGCTTTCGTGAGCAACTCATTCCCGCGTTGGCCGATCATTTCCGCCAGCACGCCACCGATGAGTGGATCCGAAGACTGCGTACCGCGGGCGTACCCTGCGGCCCGGTCAATGACATTCCGACCGCGTTAGAGGCCCACCAGGCCCAGCACCGGCAGATGGTGCAAACGGTAACCGACGGTCACGGAGACACGATCAGGCTGGTTGGGCCCGTGCCCAAGCTGGACCGCACGCCGGCGCAAATATTCCGGCCGCCGCCGCTGCTCGGCGAGCACACCGATGAGTTGCTGCGCGAAAAGCTGGCTCTTACGGAGGCGGAAATCCAGGCCTTGCATGACAACGGCGTAGTCTGATACCCATGAACAGGACCAGTTGCCCGACTTCACGGACCCACTTTGTCAAGCAAATGCCCGTGGGCTATACTGGTCTGACAGCTTTGAACGATCCCCTGTGGCTTTCAATTGATCTCCTCTTACTCGGAAGGGTTCCGCCATGCCTACCAACCTCGAGTTTCGCGGCCGCTGGCTGAATGTATTCGGAAATCTGATTCTGATAGCGATCCTTTCAGGCATTACTCTGGGCATCTACGTCCCCTGGGGTTATGCTCGCTGGCAACGGCTTGTTACCGAAAACACCTTTTTTGAGGACCAGCAGCTGGAGTTTGACGGCTCCGGTGCAGAAGTGTTTGTGCAGTTCATTGTCATCGGATTCTACACGCTGATTACGCTTGGGCTGTACCTGATTCTCGGTTTCTCTGCCACCCGGATGCTTCGCTGGCAATATGCGCATACGCTCACTCCCAACGGTCTGCGCTTGGAATATGAGGGCAAGACGATCGATATATTTTGGGAATGGTTCCTCCTCGTTCTCCTTACGCCGCTGACATTGGGGCTCTACTACTACTGGGGGCGCAACCGTATTCGCAGCCAGATTCTGAACAATGTGTCGATGAGCGACCAGCCAGTCCAGTTCACAACGACGGCGGGGGACTACTTCCTCACCGTTTTGAGCAATTGGGTGATGACCGTTATCGCGGTGGGACTATATATCGCGCTGGGCTACTTTCTACGTCTCCAGGTCTTGGACACCGGCCCCCTTGCGGCGCAACTCGAAAGTATCGGCGTCGGTCTTCCCTTCATGGAGTTGGTTAGTCTGCTGGTGCTCGTCGTCGCCCTCGGACTCTATGCCTTGCTGGGTCTCGCTCTGCTGGGTATGGCCATCGTTCGTTTTCGCGCTTGGGAAGTGAACCGCACTCTTCTGCCCCCGCCAATGCGTTCGCGTTCGCCGAGGTCGGCAGTGTCTACACCGGTCAGCCTGCTGGCCGGCGCACCGCCGCCCGTCTCCGAACTTGCCGAAAGCGTTCCCCAGGAGAGCGAACTGCTTTACGAAGAAAGTGATCCGCCCCCTGTGGCCGGCAGCGATTATGTGGTCGATACGCCTGGCCGCCCCCTGCCAATCCCGCAAGAGGAGGGCGAGGACGAATACTACGACTTCGCCGAATTCTCCACCCAGGCCGGCCAGGAACCTGATGTGAACAGCGGCGACGAGCGAACCGACTGGAGCAGTGAACAGTGGGCTCGCCCCCAGGCTATCGCCCCTTCAACTGAAGAGGGAGACGGAGAGGGCGAGCAGGGCCAACAGGGCCCCGATGACGACGATGGACCCTTTGGTTCATCCAGTGCCGCGTAGAAAACCACACAGTTGCGTCACCGCATATATCGTTGTCGAATCGGGCAAAGGCTGGGGGAGACGCTCTGGCGTGGACGTGGCTGCCGCGTCTGCTCTTTCACGGCTTATGCAGCCGCGTTGTCGTGGACTTCTAGAGGAGCTTAATGACCGCCTGATCCCTCCCGGCCGGCTCGACGGTCCCGATTTCCCAGAAGGGCTGTTCATTCCCCTCACACACATCTCGGAACTGACCGAGACCAGAAGGCGGAACCGCCAGCAGAAGACCTCCGCTTGTTTCAGCCTCCCATAGCAGCGTTCTGTGCCCCGCGGCCACGCTTGGGGCCACAGACACATGCCCCCCAAAGTGCTCAGGATTACGCACGCTTCCTCGCGTCAGATAACCGGCCTCGATATAACCGAAGACGCCAGGCAGGGCAGGCACTCTCTCCGCCTCGATCTGGAGTTGAACCGGCGACTCAGCGGCAGACGCAGTCGCCAGTTCGACCGCATGACCCAACAGGCCGTAACCGGTGATATCCGTGCCGCTCCGTACGCCCGCGGCACAGCCTGCATGAGCAGCCGCGCGGTTCAAGCGGGTCATCGAACCGATGGCGGCTTCAAGATGGGATGGCTGAATGTCTGGTTTTCCCAACGCGTGCCGCGCCTTGCGCGAATCTGCGCTCTCTGCTTGTCCTGTGAGCTTAGCGGCTGTGGTAATGATGCCGGTGCCCAGCGCTTTGGTCAGCACCAAATGATCACCTGCCGCTGCGCTTCCTTTGCGAAACAGTGAGCTGGGGGCGGCGACGCCTGTGACGCTCAATCCATAGAACGGCTCTGGATTGGTCACCGTATGTCCTCCGGCGATCGCAGCATCCGCCTCCTGCACTTTGGCCGCGCCTCCCGCCAGGATCTCGGCTACCACCTCGGCAGGCAGATCTTCAGGAAATCCCGCAATATTTAGACAGACGCGTACCTCGCCGCCCATCGCGTACACGTCGCTCATCGAGTTGGCCGCGGCAATCGCCCCGTACAGCCAGGGGTCATCAACGATTGGCGTAAAGAAGTCGGTCGTCTGAATGAGAACCCGTTCGGCATCCAGACGATATACGGCCGCATCGTCAGGTTTACCCAAACCGATCAGAACATCCGGATATTCAGTTTGCGGAAAGACCGCAGCCATCTGTCGCACGACCTGCGACAACGCCCCGGGAGGGAGCTTTGAGGCTCAACCCGCGCAGGCGACGCGCGCAGTTAGCGGTAAGGTCGTCTCTGTCATCTCTCTGCGTCCTGATTCGTTCCAATCCTGCTGCACAATTCTAACACAGTCCCGTGCTGATACGCTCACGGCACCAGCCCGTTACCAGGCTATACAAATTGCACGTCGCAAGCGGGCAAGTCCACCGAAATGTCACCCTTTGCGGTCAAACCATCCAGCGATACAGGGAAATCATTATGCAAATTGCATAGTGAAACAGGCCTGAACCTGGGGTATAGTTGTCCCAAGTGGTTGAAGCTGGTGTCGAGTGGGGTCGGCATCTTAAAAGCTTCCACCGCGAGCATTCTCCTTCCTTCCTCCTTATGGGGCCCCGACAGAGCTGGTTGTCGGGGCCCCCCTCCATTTTGGACTTGAGACTAGGTGCAAGAAGAGGCACTGGCTGCTCCGCTAGTGCCTCTTCCGGTCATTCTTCTTAAGCTGCAGACGGGAGCCAGTCTAGGCTGCAACCGCCTCTTCACCCGGGCCGCGCACCGCAATAACTCGGGGCTTGACCTCGTCTGCCTTCGGCAGGGTCAGGGTGAGAACGCCGTCCTCGTAGTCGGCGCTGATGTCGTCGGCGTTTACCGCTGCCGGCAACGTGATGCTGCGCACGAACCTGCCGAAACTGCGTTCTCGCAAATGCCACTTTGCGTTTTCCTCAACGCTTTCCGCCTGGGTCTCGCCCTGGATGGTAAGCGAATTCTCCGAAAAACTGATCTCGAGGTCGGCCGGGTCGATCCCGGGCAGTGACGCCGTCACACTGTAACTGTTGTCATCCTCGCTGACATCCAGCGGCAGCCGCATGTGGCTGCCTTCGCCGTTGCCCTGCCATCCAGCCGGCTCCCGGAAAAGATCACCCACGAGCTGGTCCATCTGATTGCGCACCGATATCAT
>DAOUHY010000286.1:0-6102 GCA_034428435.1 Caldilineaceae bacterium
TTCGCTTTCCATATCGTCTACGCTGAAGGCAAAGTGCAGGTTGAAGGGATTGATCTGGGCAAAGTCCAGGTGCTCCATTTCTTCATTGCTGTACAGTTCGACCATGCTGCCGTTGTTGTCGTAGACAAAATTCATGTATGGAGGAACATCGCCGGCGGAGACGATTTGCAGCCCCAGATGCTCCTTCCACCACTGTGCCTGCTCGCGGACGTTGGGTACGTTGATTGCGACGTGTTCGAGGTTCATTGTTGTGCTCCGTAAATGGATGTGTGATGGGAGTGAAATTGATTGATCTGAGTTGTCGATGCTTGGTATCTGGTAGCGGCCTGAATCACAAAGGGCCGGCAGGGTGTGAGAACTTTCGGTCCAGACGCGCCACGCAAGGCGCAGTGCCGCTTCGTCTTCTGAACCCCGTTGCAAACTGAATTCCGTTTCGCAATTGGGTGAGAAGATCGTGGTGTCGAACGGAATTCAGATTCAGTTTTAGTTTACCACAGCCGACGTTTTCAGCAGCCAGTTCTGCGTTGCAGGTGAACAGTCGATTCGCCGCCTTGAAGGGAAACCGCTGCAGGTCGCGTTGGTTGGAGGGCCTTGCAAGGGGAGTCCCACTTACAAAGGAGGTCGCTGCATCTATGCGCCAGCGATACGTTCGAATCGGGTCGGCTCCCGCTCCATTTCGGCCTGAACAAAGCGCTGAAGCAGATCTGATTTGATTTGGGTGAAGGCGGGATCATCCCAGCGGTTGCGGCGTTCCTCCGGATCTTCGTGGAGATCGAACAGTTCGCCGTATTCGTGGCCCCGGTAGACGGTGAGCTTATAGCGCTGGTCCACGAGCGTGCGCAGGTGCAGCGCGGAAGGCTGGTGACGGTTTTCAACGAGCACGTGGTCGCGTGCTTCGGCGGCCGCGCCGGTCCAGACGTCCAGCTGGTCGGCGCCCTGCATCTGGCCCGGAATGTCGATTCCGGCCGCGTGCAGGAAAGTGGGCGCCAGGTCGACCAGCGATTGGAGCGAATTGCTCACGGCGCCGGCGGGGACGCGGCCGGGCCAGCGCACGAGGAAGGGCAGGCGGATCAGGTCTTCGTAATGGAATGCGCCCTTGGCGGTCAGCCCGTGCTGGCCGAGAAAGTGGCCGTGGTCGGTACTGAAAACAACGAGCGTGTTGTCGGCAATGCCCAGATGATCCAACGTGTCCAGTACGCGGCCTATTTCCCGGTCCATGAGGCTGACCATGCCGTAGTAGACGGCCATGTTTTTACGCAGGGCGTCGGGTTCATGCAGGTGGCTGTTGAAGCCGTGATTGCCGAAGGGTGTCTCCTGCCAGGCGGAGAAGTCCGGATTATGCTGCTGCGTCTTGGCGAAGTGGGGCGGCATTGCATCGAGTTCGCCCGGCTCCAGGTGGCCCGGTTGCATGTCGTCGGGATCGTACAACGATGCCCACGGCTCGGATACGAGGTAGGGCGGATGGGGATCGTGGAAACTGCTCCAAAGGAAGAAGGGTTTGCCGCCGGCGGCGCTGCGCTCGATTGCCGCGATCGTGCGTTCGGCGGTCCAGACGGAGTAATGGTACTCCTCCGGCAGGTCCCAGGCGTGTTCCCTCTTGGCGGCATTGGGGTCGGGCGGCCAGGACTGGAAGAAGTCCTGCCAGTTGGGGAGGCCGTTTTCCTCCATCCATATGCCGTAATGCTGGCCGGCATGGGCTTCGTCGGCGTGGTTGCGCGCCACTTCGACGTGTTGAAAGCCGTACCAGGGTCCGTGGAACTCGCGCCAGAAGTCGAGGTCGCGCAGGGTGGGTTGACACTCAAGAGAGGACTGTTCCGGACGCGAGGCCAGCGGCTGAAAGTGGGCTTTGCCTATAAGGGTGGTGTCGTAGCCGTGCTGGTGCAGCAGGTCGCCGACGGTAGGCACGTCTTCGCCCAGTTTTACGCCGATGGTCCAGCAGCCGTGCCAAGCCGGGTACTGGCCGGTAATGATGGATGAGCGGGAGGGGGAGCAGACGGGATTGTTGCAGTAGGCGCGGACGAAGCGGGCGCCTTCGCGGGCGAGCCGGTCCAAGGCGGGCGTCCGGATGCGCGGATTGGTCACGCCGAGGGTTGAGAAGTGTTGCTGGTCGCTCGTGATCAGGAGGATATTCGGATATGCTTCTTCTTCGCTATTGGAACTCGATTGGAGTGGAGTAGACATGTGCAACCACCTCGGAATTGACCTTCGTATTATGTTGGGAATCCTATCATAGGCAGCATGTGCGCGCTAGTTAATGTGTGCGTACTCATGTCCTGGATTGGGGAATGAGTTCTGTTGATTTTCGGTGGACGGTGGCGGCGTGAATAGTTCTGGCAATCGAAGCGCTCCGGTCGGGTGCATCCCAGATTTGGTGTGGGAACAGTCTGGCGGGGAATCAGTGCCAGCGGTGGCTGGCGTTGTTTACCGTCTTTGGGCGAGACACAGTGCGGGTGCCTAGCCTGGCCGTACGGTGGCGTCCGTCAGCTGAGGGTGCGAGGGCAGGCACAAGGCCGGCAACTACGGGGATATGATGGGACTGGCGGGACGTGGTCTGGCTAGACACCTTCGATTAGGCACCTGTTACGAATATAGACACCCCGGTCGGCTAGGCATGTTGTAGGAGAGGGGGCGTTGCGGGGGCGAAGCCCCCGCACAAGGGAGGGCCGAATAGGCCCGACCGCCCAGAAAAGCAGTAGTCAGTGGTCAGAGACGGCGGCCATTCTGGCGGAAACTGGAATGGGAACTGACCGTGGCTTGGTTGCCTCCTGAGGTATGCTACTGTTCACCCCCATTTTGGGACGCACCCCTCCGGTCCGCAAAACAGTTCCAGGGCGTACCACCGTGTTATACTGGTACCGGTAGACGCCGGTTGCCGGCGGCTACGAGACCTTGAGCACCGTTTGTGCCGGTCTGCCAAATTTCCTTTGACAGCTGACAGAACCGCATAGGAAGAGGAGAAGATGACTCAGAGTATTTTGGAGAGTGTGCAGATCCACTGGCAGGACCTGCGCGGACGCACTTATGATCTGATGGATGTTCTGGCCGATGCCGATCTGAATGCCCGGCTGCCCTTTCCCGAATCCCAGAACATCCTCTACCAGTTCTACTGTATGTTGGGCACACAGGAGAGCTGGCCGCCCGTGTTGCTGGAAGGGGGGATGGAGGGCTGGGATTGCAGCCTGCAACCGGCGCCTGCCGGCGAAGTGCTTCCGGTTGAACGGGTGCGCCAGGGAATGGAGGCGGCAGACGCGGCCTTGATGGCGACTTTCGAGAAGGTGGACTGGCTGAGAGTTTTTGAGAATGGCTCGACGCCGCTGGCTGGGTATTACCGTTTGGTTGAACATGAGGCCCATCACCACGGCCAGTTGATAAACCTGATTTACGCCAACAACCTCCCCATTCCAGAAAGTTGGGCGGACTCCTGGGCGCTTTCGCGCGACGAATAGCGTATCTCGGAGTGGCGACGCTGTCTGCGTTGCCGGGGCTTCCTTTTGGCGCTGGCAGGCCGGTCAGGCGGAGGAAGTGTACAGAAAAAAGAGCGGCAGTCTCACGTGAAATCTGCCGCTCTTGTGTTATTTGAGACCTGTCTGAAGGTGTGCCGGTATCCTCCTGGCTGCAGCGGGCAATACGGCTCCGCTACTGAAAAAGCAGGAACGAAACTGAGGCCCAGGTGGCGCCCTCTACCCCTGTTCCGACCAGCAACGCCCACTGGCCATCCTCGCTATAGCCAAGCGTATCGTAGGTTTCGTCGTCGGGAACGTAGCCCACAATTGGGGCCTCTAGTGAGGGCCCGCCGCGCAAGCGCAAGCGGCCGCCCTGGCCGGTTTCGATGGTAGCACGGCCCATCTGCACTCTCAGTTCTATGTCCCGCAACTCCACCAGCGAGGCTGCAATCCAGACCGGGTCCTCGATACCGGGGAAGAAGATCGCGACCCAGTGGTCATCGGAGCTGAACCCGGCAACAGGATAGGCTTCACCGACGGCGACGCCAGCCAGGACCTCGGCGATGGTTTCCGGTTTGCTGCGCACGCGCAGGGCACGGGTCGTGACGATTGCCAGGTGTCTGGTGACATCGCCGACCTTCAGAAGAGGCTCGTCGGTCGGCGTGGTGACGGGCACGTCCTCCTCTGTGTCCGCCTGTTCGTCGGAGATGGACATTTCGGAGATCGTTACCGTAAAGGCAGGGCTGATCGGCACGCCGTTCTTCAGCACCGGCATATCGGTGCCGGGGAACTCGAAGACGTCGAAGACGCCGCCATCTTTATGGAGCATGGCATAGAGAGTCTCGGTGGCGGCATCGACATCTATGTCAACGGCCAAGTCGGTCGTGACCCCGGGCTCCAGGTGCGCCTGGCCGATTATCGGGCCGAAAGAGCCGGCATCGTCGGCGTGAATGACGACCCAACCTTCCACTGGGACGACGGCTTCGGCAACCGTGACCTGACCTTTGATCACTTCCTGAGCGTGGACTATGACGCTCGGTTCCAGGTCGGCGACCGCCATTGCTTCATCGTCGGTCTTCTCCTCGTCGGCGGTCATTTCGCTTTCGTCGGCTTGCTCTTCGGCGAATGCATCTTCCGGCGCAACTTCCGGTTCGGCGGCCATCTGCCCGTCTTCAGGAACAGACAGGGCGGCGGCGTCTCCGTCCAAGGATACATCTTCGGCCCAGATCCAGCCGATTGTGCCGACGTCCGGCACCTCCACTTTCAGCCAGCTACTGTCTTCGGTCCGCCCGATCACGGTGATGACGTCATCCTTGAGCAGGCCGGCGATAATTGGCGTCTCTGCACTGGCAGCCTGGCGTACCCTCAGCGCGTTGACATGCACAGTTGCCGTCAAAGTCACTGGTTCCGGCTCGGCCGGTTCTGTGGCTTCTGCCACAGGAAGGGGCGGGGCAGGTGTCAGGATCTGCGTGATGTCTCGTTGGAAGGGATAGCAGCTGCCAATCAAAAGGGGCAGAATGGCCAGTGCCCAGAACGACAGGACGCGAAATCGAATCGGCATGGTTCCTCCCAAGCTGGCGATTGCCCGCCACCCGCTGCAGTGGGCGGGGACTCGGGGGCGAAGTCGGGAACAGGCGCAGAGCCTACGGTAGAGGGGTTGCGCGAGCGTTTTGAACTTGGACCGCGCGCTTCGAGATGGCGGCGGATTTAATAATTATGGCACGGCGAAAATATGGCTGTCAAATGATTTCATGCCGTCTCCTTATCCGAAAGCATACTGAAATGGGGGTGAATGCGCGGCGCGATTGCTACGCAGGTGGCCATCTTTCCGGGTGGAATTCCAAGGACTGCGCTAGCATAACGAATTCCGTTGCCATCGCAGAATTGCTCTGACCGATCTTGGGCAAGAAGGACAGTCGTAAACTCTGAGCAGCATCTGGAACGAGTTAGCTTCGTATTAGCTTCTCTATCAATAAAATATTATTTGACAGGCAGAAATCGGTTAACTATACTGACCGTGTCCTCATCAGTAGACACAATTGCAACATCAAGTTCTGTTTTTCGCTGCAGAGATCTGTGAAGAGGGTCTGCCCATCGTTGACGGACCTGTTGATGACAAAATGGTGAAGAGCAGTAACTGGCGCCCTTTGCCATCTCACTCCCAGACACTTGTATTCTGGGAGGCAGATGCCGATTCCAGGCCAGAAAAAGCTATTTCACATCATGAACAGCAGTCAGTTCGGGCGAAGGGGCAACATCCACTCTACATTACGATAACTGAGCGCCGACACACGATTTTAGCCGGGAACCGCCACTCGCACATTTTCTACCGGTCTGAGAAAGGAGGGTTACGAAGCTGGGCAGTGGTCCATGTACAGACCGTGGACGCGTCAACCGCTTGGACCGCCGAATGTACAGGATTAAGCCCTCGTGAAGGCGTAGAAAGAACGATTGCATGATCTGTTGATGTCGGACCCGGCGCGCCAGAGCGGGGTGGAGAGTTTAGTTCAGCGATATCCATAGGAAAGAGGAGAGGAGCCATGATGTTGGTGAAACGATTTCGGGTCATTGGCATTTTGCTGGCGCTTGCGCTCTTGGCGTCGGCATGCGTCGCCGCTCCGGCCGCAGAAACAGGCCAGGACATGGCGGCTGACGAAGC
>DAOUHY010000287.1:0-6978 GCA_034428435.1 Caldilineaceae bacterium
CTGGACTGGATGGAGTCGCATCTGCCCGCCGACGGCTCCGCCACCTTGACCGACATATCGCCTGCCCAGTGCTGCATCGGTCTCTGGGGCCCGCACGCCCGCGACCTGCTCAGCCGTGTCTGCGAAGACGATCTGAGCGACGCCGCCTTCCCCTACCTGACCGCCAAACAGATAACGATCGCCGAGGTCCCCGTACTGGCCTTGCGCATCTCCTACGTCGGCGAACTCGGCTGGGAACTCTACGCCCCGTTCGAGCAGGGCCTGCGCCTCTGGGACATCCTCTGGGAGGCGGGCAGCCCTCTCGGCCTGATCGCGGCCGGCGGCGGCGCCTTCGACTCCCTCCGCCTCGAAAAGGGCTACCGGCTCTGGGGCCAGGACATCCACACCGAGTACAATCCCTACGAGGCTGGCCTGGATTTCGCCGTTCGCATGCACAAAGGCGACTTCATCGGCCGCGATGCACTGACAAAATTACGCGCGCCGGGCAACGCGCGCCAACTCTGCTGCATGACCCTCGACAACCCCGACGCCGTCGTCATGGGCAAAGAGCCGATCATAGACGCAGACCGCTTCCTGGGCTACGTGACCAGCGCAAACTACGGCCACACCATCGGCCGCGGCATCGTCTACGGCTACCTGCCCACCGACTACGCCGAAGAAGGAACCAGCGTCGACATCCTCTACTTCGACGAACGCCTCCCCGCAACGGTCGCAAGAGAACCTCTCTACGACCCGCGCGGCACGAAAATGAAAGCCTGATTCGCGGCATCCCGCCGATCACTGACCACTGACTACTGGAGTTTCCCACATGCAACAAACACTACTCATCGACGGCCTCAAGAACCGCCGCCTGCCCATAAACCTGCGCCAGAGCGGAAACAGCGACGCCCGCATGCTCATCTCGACCCGCATCAGGAAATCGCCGTGGTGGCATCTGTCCAAAGCCGCCGGCTGCTGGGCCTATACCACCTATAACCACCAGTACCACCCCCGCGCCTACATCAAGCCCGAAGACGGCGGCATGCTCGCCGAGTACAAATTCCTCACCGAGCACGTCAGCATGTGGGACGTCGCCGTCGAACGCCAGATCCAGGTCAAGGGCCCCGAAGCCGCACGGTTCGTCGACTACCTCATCACCCGCGACGTGCACACCCTGATGCCCAACATGCGCGCCCGTTACGTCATCCTCTGCAACCAGTACGGCGGCATCATCAACGACCCTGTGCTCCTGCGCGTCGCCGACGACGAGTTCTGGTTCAGCATCTCCGACTCCGACGTGCTGCTCTGGGCCCAGGGCGTCAACGCCACCGGCCGTTTCAACGTCGATATCCACGAGCTCGACGTCTCTCCAGTCCAAATTCAGGGTCCCAAGTCCGCCCCGCTCTTGGAGAAGATGTTTGGCTCCCACATCCGCGAGATCCCCTACTACGGCCTCATCCACGAAACGCTCAACGGTCACCCCGTAACCATCTCGCGCACCGGCTTCTCCGCCGAGGTCGGCTTCGAGATCTACCTGCATAACGCCATGCTCCACGCCGACGACGTCTGGCCCTTCATCCTCGAGCAGGGCGAAGAGTTCAACTTGGGCGTCATCGCGCCCAGCCACATCCGCCGCATCGAGGCCGGCATCCTCTCCTACGGCCAGGACATGGACATCGAGAACAACCCCTACGAGGTCCGCCTCGGCTGGCAGGTGGACTTGGATAAAGGCGACTTCATCGGCAAAGAGGCGCTCACGAGGATCAACCAGGAGGGGGTGAATCAGCGGCTGGTCGGTCTCCGCGTCGGCGGCGGGCCGATCGTCTGGTACAACGAGGATTTCTACCTGGTCAAAGACAGCGACTCCGGCGACGACGTCGGCTACGTCACCAGCGCCTTCTGGTCCCCGGCCCAGGAGTCCAACATCGCCCTGGCCGTCATGCCCCGCTCCCACTGGAGACGCGGCACCCAGGTCAAAGTCCAACTCCCCGCCGACGGCATCGTCGACGCCGAAGTCGTGCGCGTCCCCTTCGTCGACCCCACCAAGGACCTGCCCAAGACTGAGTTGACAAATGGTAGTGGCCCTTAGAAGGTGGTTAGCGACGGATCATGACGCTGACTTTTCGGTGGAGAAACAAAACTACGGCGCGACACAAATTGGAAGGCTGAGCCCGTCAAAGTTTTTACGTGTCCATCCCAAAGTGGGGGTGAGTTCAAGCAAACCTCTTGCACAGATCAAACCATGGCCAGTCCGCGTTCAACTCTGAGGCAAGAAAAGCATCGTCTCTGACAACTGACCACTAACCACTGCAGTTCTGGGCGGTCGGGCCTATTCGGCCCTCCCTTGTGCGGGGGCTCCGCCCCCGCAACGCCCCCTCTCCTACAACATGCCTCGCCGCCCTGGCGTCTAAATTGGTGACAGGTGCCCATTCGAACGAGCTTCGCCCAACCACGTCTCGCCAGTCCCCGAGCCAATCTCACTCAAACAAGACTGCGGCACGCACTCCTCGCCTTTGTGCCTGCCCTGTTCTCCTCCGAGAGCCGGAACACAAAACCACCCACCGTCGCCTCCCATTCCCCACCTGACCCCTTTTGCCCCAAAACTGGGACGCTCCCACCGCCGCTACTCCCTTGAACACCTGCCAAAGTCGGTATATACTTAACCGACAACATCCAAAGGAGAAAAGTCCCCCATGGCTGAACGGAGTGAAGATCGCCTGGACCGCATTGAGCGCATTTTGGCACAGAGTGCCAAAGAGCACGCAAAGCAGTTCGCTGACATCGACAAGACGTTCGCCTACGCCGCCGAACAGTTCAACCGCAACGAAGAACGATTCCGTCGCAACGAAGAACGATTCAGTCGCTATGAAGACCTATTCAACCGCAACGAAGAACGATTTGCCGCGCTGGGCGAGAGACTTGATCAGTTGTCCAGTGATATCGGCTTCTTGTACGCTGCCGTGATGGGACATGTCTCGCAGCCCACGCCGCCGGCCCATCAGGACTAACGCCAAAAATCAAGGATCGGAAAAAAGCAACAGGCCAGCCTTCTCGGTATCTGAGTTCCCAACCGCCAGCTACCTCTAAGTTAGCTTGGCCGCTCCTTTTGCCATTTTTTGTAGCGAGGGCGGGTTGAATCATACCTCCCCCAGCCCAAACGTCTCCTCCAAATCCACCGTCGCGCCGCTCGCAATCGCCCGCTTGATCCCCGCCTCAAACTGCAGCTCCTGCAAACCGGCCATGCCCGGTATCGGTGGCGGCGCGCCATCCCGCACACTGTCCAGATAGGCGTTTATCGCCTTGCCGAACGAAGCCCGGTATTGGTCCCAACGCGAGATATCGAATGTCAGATTGTGCCGTTCATGCCGGCCCGTACGGTAGTTGATCACCTCCATCTCGCCGTCCAGGTCCCGCATACTCAGCCGTCCGTGCTCATACGCAAACGTCAGCTCATAGAGCGGCAGCTTGGGATCGATGGCCGACGTGCCGATTAGCGTACCGGTGGCGTCGTTCACCAGGCGCGCAGCCACCGTCACGTTGCGCGCTTCGTCGGCGCCCGCGCCTGGCGAGGACGCCTGCGCGCTGATGCTGGCTGCCGGCCCCATGAAGTACAGCAACAGGTCGATACAGTGGCTCCAGCAGTTGTAGTGCACCATGCCCGTGAAATGCACCGGCTGCCCAAACGCCTCCTGCTCCACGATCTCCCGCGCCAGCCGCGTCTGATCGAAGAAGCGGTAGTTGAACACCATCGCCGTCTCCACGCCCGCGCCATGCGCCGCCTGCATCATCGTACGCGCATCGAAGAAATCCTCCTCGACTACGTTCGCCTGCCCGTGCCGCGCCGCCAGCGGCTTCTCAAAGAAGAGCCGTTTCGGCCCGTAGGGCAGCAGCGCGTTCGCCGCGTCAAGACGGTCTGTCTCCTTAGTGAAGACCAGGCAAGTGTCCGGCTCGTCCGCCATCAGGTCGGCCGCATCCGCCGCCACGCGCCCGCCGAATTTCTCCGCCACCGCCTCTGCCTTGCTGCGCGTGCGGTTCAAGTAGCTGAGTTGGATACCCTCGCGCTCCGCGATGTAGGGCAGATAGTTCCTCTCGGCAACGCCGCCGGTTCCCACAACTGCAATCTTCAAAGTCATCCTGGTTCCCCTCAGGTCTGATTGTTCTGTTACAAGCTATTCTTCGACCAGGCGAAAACTGTAGGAGCCGGAACACACCTGGAAGGTGATGGCGTCCCCCTCCTCTTCCCCTGACTCTATCCCCGCAACGCCCGGTCTGTACACGCCCTCTTGCCATACTGTCTCTCCACCCTCTTGGATAGCCACCGAACCCAACCCCAACTTGGGCACGCTGACCTCGGCTGTCGTATTGACAGGCACGGTCACCTGCAGAGCGAACGTCCCTTCTTCTCGCTGCCAGGCCGACGCCACCTGCCCGGACTGCGTCTCGACCTCGGCGTCCACATCGGTCACCCCGTTGACCACACTGGGGCGGATCGCCATCGTCCTGTAGCCAGGGCTCGTCGGGCTGATCCCCGCCAGCGTACGGTAGAAAAAGACCTCCGTGCTGCAGAACATCTTCATGTTCAGGCTCAACTCCTCCTCCGGGTCGCCGTTCCAGGACTCCCACACCGTCGTCGCGCCCTTGGCGATCTGCTCGCCCCAGCTCGGAAAAGTCGTCTGCCACATAAGCTCGGCCATAACCTCCGCCTGCCCGTAGCGCGGCAGCGCATTCTCCAACGCCGCCGTGCCAATGATGCCCGTCGTCAGATGCCCGTTCTGGCGCACGCGGATATCCTCGACCAGGTTGGCCACAACCGCCCCTACCCTATCCGCCGGAACCAGGTCAAGGTGCAGCGCCACCGCGTTCGCCGTCTGGCTCCCGCCTCCATACTGATTGCTCTCCTCGTCCAGAAACTCGCGGTTGAACGCCTCCCGGACCTCCCCGGCCAGCGCACCGTACCGCTGCGCCTCCTCTTCCTCACCCAGCACCCGCGCTGCCTGCGCCAGGATCCATACACAGTGCTGGTAATAGGCCGTCGACGTGAGCGGCATCGGCGTATGCAACGGCGTGAAGCTGGAACTGCCGTCCGCCTGCGGCTCCATATGGTCGCCCAGCCCGTGGCACATGATATGCCCTTGGGCCAGCCCGCCGTAAAACGCCATCATCCGCTTCAGCGGACCGTAATGCCTCGCCAGAACGCACCTGTCACCGTAATGCCGGAAGACCTGCCACACAAAGATCGGATAAGTGCTCGCCCAGTCCATCCAGCGCAGATACGCGTCCATCGTCCTGCGCCAGTGCAGCGGAGCCACCACCGGGACATCGCCGTCCTCCTTCTGCGCATCAGCGATATCCTCCAGCCACTTCGCCCAGAAACTGGCGCTCTCAAAGTTGTAAAGATAGTCCTCGGCGATAAAGCCCGGATCGCCCAGCCACGCCACCCGCTCCGAACGGTCGGCCGCGTCCTGCGAGATGCTCTGAAAGCTGCCCCGCAGCGTCCAGTGTACATTACTGTGAATCCGGTTGAAGAGCTTGTTCGAACAGCGAAAACGGCTCCCGGTCCCCACCGCCGTATGCACCACCCGCCCCTCCACGCTATCCAGCGTGGGCGCGCTCGCATAGCCGGTCACCTCCACATAGCGGAAACTGTGCAGCGTGAAGCGCGGCTCCCATACCTCGACACCACCGCCTCTGAGCGTATAACTGTCCGTCTGCCGCGCGCTATGATGTACGCCCCCATCGCGGCCGGTCCCCTGCCTGTACGCCTCCTCCGCACTGGGCGCGTTGCACAAATTGCTGCGCGCGTCCAGCGTCCCGTCCGCGTACAAACAGGTCCCGTGCCGCAGCGTCAGCTTCGCGCCCGCCGGCCCTCGCACCCGCAATCGGCACCATCCCGTGATAGTCTGCCCCAGGTCGAAGATATACACGTCCTCGCTCGGGCTGGTCATCTCGACCGCCGGTATCGTCTCGATGACGCGCGTCGCCGGCATACTCTGCGCCGTTAGCGCGCCCCCGGGCGCATCCGCGACCGCAGCCGGTTGCCAGCCCGCGTCATCGAAACCGGGACTGTCCCATCCCGGCCTCTCCAAGCGCGCATCGTAACGCTCGCCGTTGTTGAAATCGTTATACGTGATCGGTCCCGCTGCCGCCTTCCACCCGCCGTCCGAGACGATGCTGACCTGCCCGCCATCCGCATACTCAATGATCGCTTGCAGCAGCAGCCTCGGCCTGTCCCCGTAAGGCGTGCGGTGACTGGGCGACGGCGGAATGTCATCCTCCGCGCTGTACCAGCCATGCCCCAGCATGACGCCGAAAACGTTGGCGCCCGGCTGCAACAACTCCGTGACATCGTGGCTCACATAGAGCACGCGCGAACCCAAAGCCATCGGCCGGTCGTTGTTGTAGTACGTATTCCCAGGATCCAGCACGCTCCGCCCAACCTTGGAGCCGTTCACATACAACTCGCTATAACCCAGTCCCGATATGTGGACAGTCGCCCGCCGCACCGACCTGTCCACCGTGAACGCCCGTCGCAGCAGCGGCGCCGAAACCGTCCTGTCCTCCGCGCCGACCCAGTCCCCCTGCCAGTCGCCGGCCTCCAACAACCCCATGCTGAACACCGCCGCCGCGCTGAATCTGCTGGCGGCTCCCTCCCCGTCCCACACCTGCACCGCCCACCAGCAACGTTCATTACTCTCTAGCGCTGCACCGTCATATTCCACGTGCGCCATCTCTGCCGATTCCACCCGGCCGCTGTCCCACTTGTCACCAACCCCCGCCAGCAGACTAGCCTCGCTGCTGGCGACCAGAATCCGGTAGGCCGACTGCCTCTGACCGCGCGCCTCCGCACGCAGCAGCCAGCTGAAGCGCGGCCGCCGCGTGTCGACGCCCACCGGATCCACGGCATATTCACACTGTAGGTCGAAGGGGGTAATCATCTGGCTGCCGCGTCTGAATGACAGATGGAAGCAACTTGGTGCCGTATTGTACCAGAACGTATCG